>JAPFFX010000140.1 GCA_026645375.1 Citricoccus sp. WCRC_4
TATGACGACCTCGCCGCCTTCGGCTACAAGCACGTGGACGACTTCAACAAGGCCGTCCGCGCCGGCAAGGTCACCCTGCCGCCGGACTCCAAGCGGGTGCTCAAGCCGTATCCCTACCTGCTGGTCATCGTGGACGAGCTCGCGGACCTGATGATGGTCGCGCCCCGCGACGTCGAGGACGCGATCGTGCGCATCACCCAGCTGGCCCGCGCCGCCGGCATCCACCTGGTGCTGGCCACCCAGCGGCCCTCCGTGGACGTCGTCACCGGCCTGATCAAGGCCAACGTGCCCTCCCGCATGGCGTTCGCGACGTCCTCGGTCACCGACTCCCGCGTGGTCCTGGACCAGCCCGGCGCCGAGAAGCTGCTCGGCCAGGGCGACGCCCTGTTCCTGCCGATGGGCAAGTCCAAGCCGATGCGCGTGCAGGGCGCCTGGGTCAACGAGTCCGAGATCCACGCCGTGGTGGAACACGTCAAGGGCCAGATGCAGGCCCAGTACCGGGACGACGTGGTGCCGGAGAAGGTCGAGAAGGTCATCGACGAGGACATCGGCGACGACCTGGACCTGCTGCTGCAGGCCACCGAGCTCGTGGTCACCACCCAGTTCGGCTCCACCTCGATGCTCCAGCGCAAGCTGCGCGTCGGGTTCGCCAAGGCCGGGCGTCTCATGGACCTCATGGAGTCCCGTGGCGTGGTGGGCCCCTCGGAGGGGTCCAAGGCCCGGGACGTGCTGGTCAAGCCGGACGACCTGGCCGAGGTGCTCGCCACCATCCGCGGTGACACGCCGCCGGCGGCCGCGCCCAGCGAGGACGCACCCGAGGCCTACGCCGAGGACGTCGTCCACTCCGACCACGAGACCGGCCGCCCGCCCGTGCGCGGTGCCACGGACCAGGAACTGGTGCGGGGCTCGCTGCCGGAGGACGACGGCTACGGCCGTGACCTCGTCGCCGAGGACCTGGCCGGGCGCCGCTCGGCGCAGGACTGGCACGACGACGACGAGGAGGAGGGCTCGGAGGACGCCTGGCAGCTCACCGGCCGGTGAGCTGCCGGAACGACCCGGCGGGTCCGTAGACTGCAGGGATGAACGAGAACTGGAACCTGCCCAACATCCTGACCACGGTCCGGATCCTGCTGGTCCCGTTCTTCGTCTGGTTCCTGGTGGCCGGCGGTCCCGCCGGCGAGGACTCCCTGGGCATGCGGTGGGCCGCCTTCGCGGTGTTCGCCGTGGCCATGTACACCGACAAGCTCGACGGCGACATCGCCCGGGCCCGCGGGCTGGTCACCAGCTTCGGGAAGATCGCCGACCCCATCGCGGACAAGCTGCTCACGGGCGCGGCCTTCATCGTGCTCTCGGCGCTGGGGGAGCTGTGGTGGTGGGTCACCATCCTGATCCTGCTGCGCGAGTGGGGGATCACCCTGATGCGCTTCGTGGTGCTGCGCTACGGGGTGATGCCGGCCTCGCGCGGCGGCAAGCTCAAGACCGTGCTGCAGGCCGCCGCGCTGCTGCTGATGCTCGCCCCGCTGACGCCGCTGCTGGGGGACTGGTACCCGTGGGTCGGCTGGACCGTGATGGGTGCGGCCCTGGTCGTCACGCTCGTCACCGGTGCGGACTACGTCCTCAAGGCGGTCCGGTTGCGCCGGGCCGCGCTGCCCGGCGAGGCACGCCCATGAGCCTGCCGGCCGACGTCGTGACGGAGCTGATCCGGCGCGGGCTGCGGGTCGCCACCGCCGAGTCCCTGACCGCGGGGCTGCTGGCCGCGACGATCGCGGACGTGCCCGGCGCCTCCGCGACCCTGCAGGGAGGGGTCGTGGCCTACCAGAACGAGGTCAAGGAGCGCTTGCTGGGCGTGGACCCCGAACGACTGGCCCGCCACGGGGCCGTGGACGCCGATGTCGCCGCCCAGATGGCGGAGGGGGCCCGCCGCGCGCTCGGGGCGGACATCGGCCTGGCGACCACCGGGGTGGCCGGACCAGAGCCGCATCAGGGCCGGGCCGTCGGGACGGTCTACCTGGGCGTCGCCGGGCTGCCCGGTCCCGCCGCCGAGGAACTGCACCTGGACGGGGACCGGGAGGGCATCCGCCGTGGGACGGTCGAGGCCGCCCTGCGCAGCGTGCTGCGGCGCCTGGGCCGGGAGGCATCGGCATGACGGCCGCGATCGGGTTGATGGCCGACCCCGGGACGCCCGCCATCGTGGCCGACCGGATCCGCGGGACCCTCGAGACGGAGCTGTCCCGGAGGGTGGATGACGGCACCGAGTGGCGGATCGAGGTGGTGGACGAGATCGTCCCCCTGGACGCCGACGGCAGCGTCGACCTGGTCCGCTGGACGACGGAGGTCGACGCGCGCCACGACTGGGACATGGTCATCTACATCACGGACCTGCCGCGCTATGAGAACGGTCGCCCCGTGATCGCCGAGGTGTCACGGCGGGACAACGCCGCCGTCCTGTTCCTGCCCGTGCTCGGCGTGTTCCGGCTGGAGCGGCGGGTCGTGGAGACGGTGTCCCGGCTGGTGGGGCACCTCCACCGGGGTTCCGTCGACGTGGGGCCGGAGGGCCGGACCGTGACCCGGGACCCGGACCACCCGGAGGCCCTCAATGCGCTGGTGCCGCTGTCCGGGACGACGTCCGAGTCCGCCGAGGCGACGGAGCAGGTGTACGCGACCGGCCCCTGGGCCGTCCCGCGCCTGCTGACGGGGATGGTCCAGTCGAACCGTCCCGGGCGCCTCCCGGCCGCCATGACCGCCTCGGCGGCCGCGGCGTCCGCGGCCGGTGCGTACGGCGTGTTCTTCGGCAGTATCTGGACCCTCGCCGCGGACATGGGCGTGGACC
>JAPFFX010000154.1 GCA_026645375.1 Citricoccus sp. WCRC_4
GAAGTGGGGCAGTTTCCTTGGCCTGATCAACGTGGTCGTCGCGATCGTGCTGGCGATCGTCATGTTCGTGAACCCGCTCATCGCGCTGGGTGCCCTGGTGATCGTCGTCGGGATCTACGGCATGGTGTTCGGGCTGTCCGCCATCCTCAACGCCGTCCGGGTCCGCCGCGCCTGACCATCCGCCCCGCCTGACCCCCCCGCCCCGCGGCGCCGGCCGTGATGGATGACGCGGAGCACCCGGAGCCCGGAGCTCCGCGCTATCCATCGACCGGTGGGTGGTGAGAACGGTCAGGCTACTCGGCGGGCCACCCCGCGTTCGACTGCGCCGTCAGGGTGCCCCAGAAGGTGGTGTCCGCGGCGTCGATCGACCCGTCGGCGATCGCACGTGCCGTGGACTCCAGCGTGGTCACCGTCTGCTTGATGACCTCCAGTTCCATGGCCGTCCAGCCGCCCCCGCCCGGAGGGTGGTCACTGCGCGGCCTTGGAGTCCCCGTCGATGTTCAGCTGCTGGCCGGAGATGGTCCGGGCGGCCGGGCTGGCCAGGAACACGGCCAGGGCGGCGATGTCCTCGGGGTCGGTGAAGGACTTGATCGCCTGGTTCTGCAGGGCGGCCTCCCGCTCCTCCTCGACGCTGCGGCCGGAGAGTTCGGCGCGGCCCTCGAAGACCTTGTCGAGCCGCGGTCCGTTGACCCCGCCGGGGTGGATGGAATTCACGGTGATCCCGTGGGGGCCGAGCTCCAGGGACAGGGTCTTGGTGAACCCGACCAGGCCCCACTTGGTGGTGGCGTAGGCGATCCGGTTCGGGTAGCCGAAGCGCCCGGCCAGTGAGGACATGACGATGATCGAACCGCTCCCGTTCTCCTTCAGCAGCGGAACTGCCTTGCGGGCCACCTCGAAGGTGCCGTTGAGGTTGACGTTCACGACGGCGGCCCAGGCGTCCGGGTCGTAGTCCTCGACGGGCGCGGTGGGACCGGCGATGCCGGCGTTGGAGACCAGTACGTCCAGCCCGCCGAGCTCCGAGCGGACATCGGCCATCAGGGAGTCGACGTCGGCGGCCCGGGACACGTCGCTCACGGAGGCGGTGAAGGCGGGGTTCTCGGCCAGGGCGGCCTGGACGGCATCCGGGTTGATGTCGCCGATGTGGACACGGTCGCCGTTGGCGGCGAAGGCCCGGGCGATGGCCAGGCCGATGCCGGACGCGCCGGCCGTGACGAGTACTCGCTGTGCCATGGGGATCTCCTCGTTCACGGCGGAGGCCGGCCCAGGGGACCAGGCCCTGGAGGGAGATGGTCCCCCGGAGGTCCTCACGGTGGATGCGCGGTCAATGTTCTGGGATCAGATCTACGCCGAGCGCCGGGATCCGGCAACGTCGGGAGGCAAGATTCCGCACCGAGGAATGGGGGAGTGCGCCGTCCGTCCGGCCTCCGCGGGGCCGTGGGGAGACTCAGGTCAGGGCCTCGACCCGGTCCCGGCCGTGGGCGGGGCCGGCGCTCGTGCCGGGACCTCGCTCGTCCTCGCGGCGGGCGGCCAGGGTGGCGAACGGCCCTCCGGTGGCCAGCAACTCGCCAGGCCGGCCCCGCTCCACGATCCGTCCGCCGTCCAGCACCACGACCTGGTCGGCCCCGGTCACCGTGGACAGCCGGTGGGCGATCATCAGCGTGGTCCGTCCCGCCGCCAGCCGGTCCAGGGCGGCCTGCACGCGTGCCTCGGTGGTGTTGTCCAGGGCGGAGGTGGCCTCGTCCAGCACCAGCACGGGCGGGTTGCGCAGGATGGTCCGGGCGATCGCCAGGCGCTGCTGCTCACCGCCGGAGAAGCGGTGGCCGCGCGCGCCGACCACCGTGTCCAGCCCCTCGGGCAGCGCGGCGATCGTGTCCGCCAGGGACGCGGCGCCGAGCGCCTCCCACAACCGTGCGTCGGTGGCGTCCGGGTCGGCCAGCAGCAGGTTCTCCCGCACGGTGGCGTGGACCAGGTATGTCTCCTGGGAGACCACCCCGACGATCCTCGCCAGCACCTCCGGGTCGATCTCGCGCACGTCGACCCCGTCGATCGTGACCCGCCCCGCGGTGGCGTCGTGCAACCGGGGGAGCAGGGAGGCCAGGGTGGACTTGCCCGAACCGGTCGGCCCGACGACGGCGGTCGTGGAGCCCGCGGGCATGACCAGGTCGATCCCGTCGAGCACCGGGCGCCCACCGGTCGGCGCCACGCCCGCGGCGGGGGCGGCGCCGTCGTCGTAGGTGAAGGAGGCCCGCTCGAAGCGGACCTCGCCGCGCACCCGCTCCGGGTCCAGCCGGACCGGGTCGGCCGGCGGCTTGACCTGCGGGTCCAGGTCCAGGTACTCGAAGATGCGGGAGAAGAAGGCCAGGGCGGTGACCCACTGGACGCCGATGTTCAGCAGGCCCATCACGGGGCGGAACACGGTGCCCTGCAGTGCCGTGAACGCCACGAGCGTGCCGATGGTCATGCCCCCGGAGGTCGCGGGGAAGCCGGCGGCGAGGTAGATGACCGCGGGGATCGCGGCGAACACCACCTGCATGGTCGCCATGCGCCAGCGACCGGCCAGCTGCGAGCGCATCTCCAGGCCGATCAGGGCCTCGGAACGGTCGGTGAAGCGGGCTGCGTCCCGGGCGGTGGTGCCCAGGGTCTTGGCCAGCCGCACGCCGGAGACGGACAGGCCCTCCTCGACCTGGGTGTGCAGGGCGGCCAGGGTCTGCTGGCGCTCGTCAGTGACCTTGCGGCGGATCAGCGCGACCTTCCGGGAGAGCCAGATGGCCGGGGGCAGCACCAGCAGCGAGATCAGGGACAACTGCGGGGACAGGGCGACCATGGCGACCGCGGTGGCGACGGTGGTCGTGACGTTGGTGGCGACGCCGGTGGCCGTGGAGGTGACCACGGACTGCATGCCCGCGATGTCATTGGTGAGCCGGGACTGGACCTCGCCGCCGCGGGTTCGGGTGAAGAAGGACAGCGACTGCCTCTGCAGGTGGGTGAAGAGGTCCACGCGCAGGGTGTGCATGACCCGCTGGCCCATCCTCGTGGCCATCCAGGTCTGGACCACGCCGATGGCCGCGGTGAGGGCGGCGACCACCACCATGGCGGCGGTGAGGGCCGTCAGCAGGGGGATGTCCCGGTGGGGCAGGGCGTCGTCGATGACGCCGCGCACCAGGAACGGCTGGGCCAGGTTGATGGCCGAGGAGGCGGTGATCAGCAGGACCACGACGGCGATGGTCGCCCGGTGCGGGGCGAAGAGGGCCGCGATGCGGCGCAGGGAGACGGGGTGGCGCTCCAGCTGGACCCGGTCCGCCGGGTTGGGCCGTGCGGGGCCTCGACCGCTGCCGCCGCGGCCGGGTGCGGTGCCCGGGGTGGCGGGGGCCGTGAGTGAGGTGGTGGGGGAACTCATGGGTGGGCGCTCCTTCGTCAGGGGCCTCCGTGGGGACGTCGGGGGTGGGAATGTGGTGAGGTTACCTCACTAAGAGGTTGCCGGTCAATGTCGCGTAGGATGCAACGCATGCCGGCCCCCGCTGATTCCCCCGTCTCCACACCCGACCTCGGCGACCTCATGCACGTGGCCTTCCGTCGGCTGCGCCGCGGCTGGAGCGAGCAGCTGGCGCCGTTCGACCTGACGCCGTACCAGTTCCGGGCGTTGCAGGCGCTGGCCGGGGGAGTGGCTGCTGCGACCGGCGTCACCGAGGGGCTGCGACTGAAGGACCTGGCCGAGAGGCTGCGGATCGCCCCGCGCTCGGCCACCGAGGTGATCGACCAATTGCAGGACCAGGGGCTGGTCGAGCGGCGGCCGGACCCCGCCGACCGGCGGGCCACGCGCATCGTGCTGACCGAGGACGGCGCCCGGGTGCGGGAGCAGGTCCGTGAGGAACGACGCCGGCAGGCCGGGGACTACTTCTCCGTGCTGTCCGAGAAGGACCGGGCCGAGCTGGCGCGCATCCTGTCCGAGCTGGTGCGCTCGCACCCGTGAGGCGGCCGGCCGGCGTCGGGGGCGAACCGCCGGCGTGGCGGCGGTGTACGCGCGGCTGGCGGCCAAGCACGGCTCCCGCCGCATGCTCTCGGCCCTGGGGGCTGGCAGCGGCTGGCATGTCCGCCGCGCACTTACCGAGAAGCGAGAGGAACGGGACAGTGGCGATCGGTGACTACTGCACGCAGATGGG
>JAPFFX010000159.1 GCA_026645375.1 Citricoccus sp. WCRC_4
CGAACGTGATCTCCTGCGTCCCGGCGCCCGATGCGGAGACGGCCCAGAAGTCCTCCTCGGCCGGCGGACCCGGCCGGCGATCACCGGGCGTGACCGGCACGTCGTCGCGCATCCTGCCCGAATCCCAGTCCCAGTCGTCGGGATACGCGTCCGGGATGCTACGGGGCCAGGCCCGGGGCGCGTCCCAGTCGGTGGCGAGCAGGAGCGAGCGCGGGACATCGGCCAGGTACTCCCGGACATCAGTCTCCTCAGCGATGCCGACGAAGACCTCGTCCTGCGGGACCACGGGGCTCGCCCGCAATTGCACGCTGCCAAGGTCCGAGAGGTCCGCCGTTCCGGACGGGACGGGCTCACCGGCGTCGATCACCACGGCGGGACTGACCATGGCGTAACCGGCGCTGCGGTACCTCTCGGTGTCCCCCAGCAGGTAGCGGCCGTCCTGCTGGGCGGCGTCGGCGCGGAGCAGGACGGCGCCGCTGACGGCCAGGCCCAGCCCCAGCATGCCCAGGAGCACGCCGAGGACGAGCAGCACCCAGTGGCCCGGTCTCATGCGGGTGGACGGTGAGTGGTCCGGGACGGCGGATTCCGTCGGCGGGGCGGGAAAGGCGGTCATCACGATTACCTCGAGACGGACTGGGCCGGATGGCCCGGACTCTAGTGGCTGTCCCGTCCACAGATCCAGAGCCGCCCGCCGCCTCCGGGGGCACCGCGCCGGACTGTCCCGGCGGCTACAGGTGGACGTGCAGCCGCCGCGCGGCCTCCGAGATCGAGCCGGACACCGAGGGGTACACGGTGTAGGTGTTGGCCAGGTCGTCCACGTGCAGCTTGTGGGTGACCGCCAGGGCCAGGGCATAGATCAGCTCGGAGGCGCGGGGGGCCACCACCACGCCGCCGATCACGGTGCCCGAGCCCTTGCGGGCGAAGATCTTGACGAAGCCGTGGGTGACGTTCTGCATCTTCGCCCGGGGGTTGGTGGCCAGGTCGAGCTTGATGGTGTCCGCCTGGTACTTGCCGGAGGCGATCTGGGCCTCCGTGACGCCCACGGTGGCGATCTCGGGCGAGGTGAAGATGTTCGAGGAGACCAGGTGCGGCTGGAACGGCTTGACGGCATCCCCCATCAGGTGGGCCACGGCCACCCGCCCCTGCATGGCCGCCACGGAGGCCAGCGCGAACACGCCGGTGCAGTCACCCGCGGCATAGATCGTGGGCACCGAGGTGCGGGAGACGCCGTCGACCGCGACGTGCCCGGAGTCGGTGAGCCGGACCCCCACCTCCTCCAGGCCGATCCCGGAGGTGTTGGGCACCCCGCCGACGGCCAGGAGGCAGTGGCTTCCCTCCAGCACCTTGCCGCCGGTCAGGTGCACGAGCACGCCGTCGGCGGTCCGCTCCACGGACTCCGCACGGGTCTTGCCGACCACGGTGATCCCGTCCTCGATGAAGGCGTCCTCCAGCACGGCCGCGGCGTCCTGGTCCTCCCCCGGCAGCACCCGGTCACGGGAGGAGACGAGGGAGACCTTCGCCCCGAGCAGGTTGTACGCGGAGGCGAACTCCGCGCCCGTCACCCCGGAGCCGACCACGATCATGTGCTCGGGCACCTCGGTGAGGCTGTAGACCTGGGTCCAGTTGAAGATCCGCTCGCCGTCCGGCCGGGCCGTCGGCAGCTCCCGGGGATCCGCACCGGTGGACACGAGGATGGCGTCCGACTCGATGGTCTCGGTGCCCTCGGGCGTGGTGGCCTCGACCGTCGTCGGGCCCGCCAGGCGTCCCTCGCCGATGATCACCCGGACGCCCAGCCGATCGAGCGTGCGGTGGATGTCCCGCGACTGCTGCAGGGCCAGGGCCAGCAGGCGCTGGTCCACCACCTTCATGTCCGCCTTGGGCTCGGCATCGCCCAGGGTCACGCCGAGGCCGGCCGCGCGGCCGGCCCGGCGCATCGAGTCGGCCGTGGCGATGAGGGTCTTGGAGGGGACCACGTCGGTCAGCACCGCCGAGCCGCCCATGCCCTTGCGCTCGACGACGGTCACCTTCGCGCCGAGCTTGGCGGCCACCATGGCGGCCTCGTAGCCGCCCGGGCCGCCGCCGATGATCGTCAGGGATGGCTGGGGGATGATCTGGGTGCTGGTCACGGTCCCCATTGTGTCCAACGGCGGGTGATTGTGGAAACCACCCGGCCGGCCACCGCGGCCCGGCCGGGATGGCCCCGGTGACCGCCACGTAGGATATGCGACGTGACGGACCCTTCCACGAACCTCCTCCCCACCGACTCCTCCCCCCTGGCCGGCGACCATCCCGGTTTCGACGCGGCCCGCCGGGCCGCGGTCGCCCTCGCCCACGCCACCGAGGCCGAGGTGACGGGCCCGCAGAGCCACCGGATCGCCGTCGTGCTCGGGTCCGGCTGGGGCGGGGCCGCCGAGCTGATCGGCGAGACCACCCACACCGTCCCCACCGCCGAGCTGCCCGGCTTCGCCGCGCCCAGCGTCCCCGGCCACAATCCCACGGTGCGCTCCGTGCGGCTGAGGGACGGCCGCCGGGCGCTCGTGTTCGGCTCGAGGACGCACTACTACGAGCACCGTGACGCCGGCGCCGTGGCGCACACCGTCCGCACGGCCGCCGCTGCCGGCGTGGAGACGGTGGTGCTCACCAACGGCTGCGGTTCGCTGGTCCCCGAGTGGGGTCCCGGCACGCCGGTGCTGGTGGCCGACCACATCAACCTCACCGGGGCCACCCCGCTGTCCGGTGCCAACTTCGTGGACCTGACGGACCTGTACTCCCCGCGGATCCGGGACATCGCCCGGTCGGTGGACCCGGCGCTGCCCGAGGGTGTCTACGTACAGTTCGCCGGGCCCCAGTACGAGACCCCGGCCGAGGTCCGCTACGCCAAGGCGATCGGCGGGGACCTGGTCGGGATGTCCACCGCGCTGGACGCGATCGCCGCCCGGCACGCCGGGCTGGAGGTCTTCGGCATCTCGCTGGTCACCAACGCGGCGGCCGGCTTCAGCGGCGAACCGCTCAGCCACGACGAGGTGGTCCAGGCCGGCCGCGACGCCGGCCCCCGGATCTCCGCCCTGCTGGCCGGGATCATCGAACGCATCTGAGAACGCGGAAGGGCAGGACATGACTGACACCCCGGGACCGGGCCCCGAACTGCTCGCCGCCGCGGAGGACTGGGCCCGCCAGGATCCCGACGACGGCGACCGCGCGCTCCTGGAGGCCGAGATCGCCGCAGCGCGGGCCGGGGACCCGCTGGCGGCCGCCTCCCTGACCAGCCGGTTCGCCGGCCCGCTGGCCTTCGGCACGGCCGGGCTGCGCGCCGAGGAGGGCCCCGGCCCGGCGCGGATGAACCGTGCCGTCGTGCGGCGCACCGCGGCCGGCCTGGCGCGCTACCTGCTGGCCCGGCTCGGTGACGGCCGGGGCGACGCGGCAGAGGACTCCGGCCGGCCGCGCGTCGTCGTCGGCTACGACGCCCGCCGCGGATCGGAACGATTCGCCCTGGACTCGGTGGCGGTCTTCACCGCCGCCGGCCTGGAGGCGGTCCTGATGCCGCGGCCCCTGCCCACCCCGGTGCTCGCCTTCGCCGTGCGGCACCTGGACGCCGACGCCGGCGTCATGGTCACCGCCAGCCACAACCCGCCGGCCGACAACGGCTACAAGGTCTACCTCGGCGGGCGGATGACGGACGAGGCCGGGCGCGGGGCACAGATCACCACCCCGTCCGACGCGGAGATCGCCGGCCACATCGACCACTCCGCCCGCCTCGAGTCCATCCCTCTGGCCGCCGACGGCTGGACCGTGCTGGACGAGGGCATCGTGGGCGCCTACCGGCTCGCGGCCCGCGTGGTCCTGGCCACCCCGGACCACTCCGTCACCGTCCCCGCACGGCACCTGGACGTCGTGTACACCCCCCTGCACGGCGTGGGCGGCGCAGTGCTCCCCGACCTGTTCGAGGACGCCGGCTTCGCCCGGCCGTACGTGGTTCCCGAACAGGCCGAACCGGATCCCGCGTTCCCCACGGTCGCCTTCCCCAACCCGGAGGAACCCGGCGCCATGGACCTCGCCCTCGCGGCCGCCGCCGAACGCGGTGCCGACCTGGTGATCGCCAATGACCCCGACGCCGACCGGCTGGCCCTGGCGGTCCCGGTGCGGGAGGACCGGGACCGCCAGGGCACCGGCGGACCGGGCTGGCGCATGCTCACCGGTGACGAGGTCGGCGTGCTGCTCGGCCACCAGCTGATCGACCGGCTGCGTCCGACCGGGGCCGTGATGGCCAGCTCGGTGGTGTCCTCCCGGCTGCTGTCCCGGCTCGCCGCGGAACTGGGCGTGACCCACGAGACCACACTGACCGGGTTCAAGTGGATCGGCCGGGTCCCCGGGCTGGGCTACGGCTACGAGGAGGCCCTGGGGTACTGCGTGGCCCCGGACCTGGTGCGGGACAAGGACGGGATGACCGCGGCCCTCGTGGCCGCCGAGATGGCCGCCTCGCTCGCGGCCGAGGGCCGGACCCTGCTGGACGTCCTGGACGCGATCGCCCTGCAGTTCGGCGTGACCCTGACCGGCCAGCTCTCCCTCCGGGTGGCGGACACGGCCCTGCTGGAGGCGATGATGACCCGGCTGCGGGTCACGCCGCCCACCAGCCTCGCCGGTCATGACGTCACCGCGGCGGTTGACCTGTCCGACGGCTACCGGGGCCTGCCGATGACCGACGCACTGATGTACACCACCGCGGACGACTCCCGGGTGGTCGTGCGCCCCTCCGGGACCGAGCCGAAGCTCAAGTGCTACCTGGAGGTCGTCCGCCCGGTCGACTCCGCGGCCGATCTGCCCTCGGTCCGTGCGGAGGCCGCCGCCGCCCTGGAGCAGCTGGAGCGGTCCGTGGCCGAGGCCCTGGGCCAGTAGGCTGGAACCCATGGATCTCGCCCAGTACATCGACCACACCCTGCTCAAGCCCCAGGCCTCCCGCCAGGACATCCTGGACCTGTGCGCCGAGGCCGCCGCGGCGAGGGTGAAGAGCGTCTGCGTGAACCCCGTGTGGGTGTCCACGGTGCACGAGGCCCTGGCCGGCAGCGGTGTGCTCACGTGTGCCGTGGCCGGATTCCCGCTGGGCGCCACCACCACCGCCGTCAAGGTGTCCGAGGCCGCCGGTGCCGTGGCCGACGGCGCCGATGAGGTGGACATGGTCATCGACATCGCCGCCGCGCTGGCCGGGGACCGCGCCGCGCTGGTGGCAGACATCGGTGCCGTGGCCGAGGCGGTGCACGAGGGCGGGGCGATCCTGAAGGTCATCATCGAGACCTGCCTGCTGGACGACGACGCCAAGGAACTGGCCTGCCGGGCCGCCGTCGAGGCCGGGGCCGACTTCGTCAAGACCTCGACCGGCTTCTCCACCGGGGGCGCCACCGTCGAGGACGTCGCGCTGATGCGCCGCGTGGTGGGTCCCGAGGTGGGGGTCAAGGCCTCCGGCGGCGTCCGCACCCGGCAGGACGCCCTGGACATGATCGACGCCGGTGCCACGAGGATCGGTGCCAGCTCCGCCCTTGCTATCCTGAAGACGAGCTGACGCACGGGCCGGTCCCGCGTCGGCAATCGCTCGCACCAGTACTGAGGAGACATCGTGATCGTCAACGGCAAGCCCAAGAGCTACTCCGGCCAGGGCAATTTCTGGGGCAACATCCTGGTGACGGCCGTCTGCTTCGCCCTGTTTGTCGGTTCCCTGTACGCCATGGGCTGGTGGGACTTCGAGAGCGTCTGGATCCCGGGCATCGCCGCCCTCGTCCTGGCCACGCTCGCCTTCATCATCCCCCAGGGGGTCATCGGCCGCGGTGACACCGTGGACCACGAGGCCATCCACGCCGAGACCACGGTCGCACGCCGCGGCCACTGACCCGGCATCCCGGGCACCGGGACCGGAGGGTCCTATCCCCCGCCCAGACACCTCGGCCTCGCCGACCACCAGACGTCCACGCCGGAACACCGGCGTGGACGTTCTGCGTATCGTCTCCATCGCCGCCGTCGTCCTCGGCCACGCCTACGGGCCACGGCTGCCCGGCAGCGAGTACCTGGAGATCTGGCGGATGCCGCTGTTCTTCTTCCTGACCGGCTACTTCTGGACCCTGGGCCGGCCGTTCGGCCACGAATTGCGCGCCCGCTGGAAGACCCTGGCGGTCCCCTACCTGGTCTGGGCCGTGATCATGAGCGTGCCGGCCTGGCTGTGGACCCGCGGCGCCCCGGCCGAGTTCTGGCCCCTGATGGCCAGCGGCTGGTACGGGGGAGCGGACCAGACCCCACCGTGGTGGGCCTTCTGGTTCATCTCGGTGCTGTTCTTCGTGACGCTGCTGCGCCGCTGGCTGGAGGGGTTCCCGCCGTGGGTGGCCTGGGCCGTCTCGGTGGGCGGCCTGCTGCTGGCCATGATCCCGGACTCGTTGCTGGGCCGGACGCCGCTGGGGATGGGACTGGCCCTGCCCTGCCTGTTCTTCGTCCTGGCCGGGGAGCTGTTCCGCTACCAGGTCCAGCCCAGGATCACCCGGTACCGGGCCGTGACGGGAACCGGCATCCTGCTGCTGGGCCTGCTGGCGGTGCGCCTGGGCGTGGAACCGCTGAACATCAAGTTCGCCGGGTTCGGGCAGTTCCTGCTGAGCCCCGTGGTCGGAGCGGCCATGGCCGCCGGGCTCGTGCTCGTGTTCGGCACGGTGGTGGACCGGTTCGTCCGCGATGCGGCGCCGGCGGTCAATGCCCTCGTGCGCACCGGCACCGTGGTGGTGCTGTTCCACGGGTGGCTGCTGCAGACCCTCGTGGCCCACGGCGTCCAGGACGACGCCGCGAAGTTCGTCCTGTGCCTGCTCATCAGCTGGTCCGTGGGCCTGCTGATCAACGCCACCCCGCTGTCCCCGTGGCTTGCCGGCGTCCCGTCCCCGGACTGGTGGACCCGCTGGCGGGCCCGCCGCGAGCTCCTGGCGGGCCGGCACCACTAGGCGACCGACCACACTGGGCGGCCGGCGAGACTAGGCGGCCGGCCGGTCCGGGAGGAAGATCGCCGTGAGCACCTGGGCGGCCCAGTCGAGCAGCGGCAGGTCCACGAGGTCCTTGCCACCCACCGGCGCGGTCCTGGGCCGCGGGATCATCACCGCGTTCAGCGCCGGCTTGACCGAGGCCCCCTTGTACATGCGCTTCAACCGCATCTCCCGGGACTCCGGCAGGTCCGCCGGGCCGAACTTCACGTTCTGGCCCATCAGCATGACCTCGGTGACGCCGGCGGCCCGCGCCGCGTTGCGGAACCGTGCCACGGCCACCAGGTTCTGCGCGGCCGCGGGCAGCTCGCCGTAGCGGTCCTGCAGTTCCTCCACCACCGCGTCGACCGCGGCGTCGTCGTTGGCCTGGGCCAGGTTGCGGTAGGCCTCCAGCCGCAGCCGCTCCCCCGGCACGTAGTCGTGCGGCAGGTGGGCGTTGATCGGCAGCTCCACCTTGACCTCGGCGGGGGCGGTCTCCTCCCCGCCCTTGAAGTCGGCCACGGCCTCGCCCACCATCCGCAGGTACAGGTCGAAGCCGACCCCGGCGATGTGCCCGGACTGCTCGCCGCCGAGTAGGTTGCCGGCGCCGCGGATCTCCAGGTCCTTCATGGCCAGCTGCATGCCGGAACCGAGCTCGTTGTGCGCGGCCACGGCCTTGAGCCGTTCCAGGGCGGTCTCCCCCAGGGGCTTCTCCGCGTCGTACAGGAAGTAGGCGTAGGCGCGGTCCCGGCCACGGCCCACCCGGCCGCGCAGCTGGTGCAGCTGGGACAGGCCGTAAGCGTCGGCGCGGTCGATGATCAGCGTGTTGGCGTTGGCGATGTCCAGGCCGGTCTCGATGATCGTGGTGGAGACCAGCACGTCGAACTTGCGCTCCCAGAAGTCCACCATCACCTGCTCCAGCCGGTTCTCGCCCATCTTGCCGTGGGCCACCACCACGCGTGCCTCGGGGACCAGTTCCCGGATCCGCGCGGCCACCTTGTCGATGGACGAGACGCGGTTGTGCACCACGAACACCTGGCCCTCGCGCATCAGCTCGCGGCGGACCGCCGCGGTGACCTGCTGGTCCGTGTACGGGCCCACGTAGGTCAGCACCGGGTGCCGTTCCTCGGGCGCCGTGGCCAGGGTGGAGGTCTCCCGGATCCCCGTCAGGGACATCTCCAGGGTGCGCGGGATGGGGGTGGCGGACATGGCCAGCACGTCCACGTTGGTGCGCATCGTCTTCAG
>JAPFFX010000169.1 GCA_026645375.1 Citricoccus sp. WCRC_4
GACAGTGAAACCGGGGCGGAGGAGGCGGAAGGCACTCTCCTGAACCTGCAATCCCAGGAACTCATCAAGGTGCATGACGCCGCGATCGTAGCCTGGGCAACCGACGCCAAGAAGCCCAAGACACGCCAACTGCACAACATGGCCGGCGTAGGTGCCCTCGGCGGATCATTCTGGGGTTTCCTCTTCGGACTCATCTTCTTCGTGCCCTTGCTGGGTGCTGCAGTGGGCGCCGCGGTGGGCGGGCTCAGCGGCTCCTTGGCCGATGTCGGCATCGATGACTCCTTCATCAAACGCATTCGCGAGACGGTGACCCCCGGCACGTCAGCCCTGTTCCTCCTGACGAGTGGCGCGGTGATGGACCGGGTGACCGAGCACTTCTCCGGCACCAAGTTCGAGCTCGTGGAGACGAACCTCAGCCGCGAGGAAGAGGACGCGCTCCGGCAGGCATTCGCTCCGGAGTGACCTCCAGGACCGTCCTAGCGCTTCCCTGGATCGCGGGAAGGGGCCCCGCCATCGCCATCGGTGGCGGGGGCCGCGGGGCCCGCGGGGGCATCATCCCGCGCAGCGGGCGCGACCTTGGCGCGCCGCAGTCCGATCTGCACCGCCCCCAGGAAGACCTTGATGACCACGCCAAGGAGCACCAGTCCGGTCACCATCTGCACGATGACGGCGATCCGCGCGGCCTCCGAGACCGCGGCGATGTCCCCGAACCCGACCGTGGCCAAGGTGGTGACGGTGAAGTACAGGGCGTCGGTGCGGTCCAGCGGCTCGGTGAAGGCGCCGGCGTCCCGGTCGGACATCGTGTAGTAGGAGCCGGCGAACAACACGATGTACAGCGGGATCGAGGTGGCCAACGACTCCACGGCGCGCAACCTCGGCGACGGCGCCGTCATCACCGCCCGCACCTGCCAGATGACCAGGACGGTCAGCGCGATGAGACCCACCACGAGCCCGGGGACGTTGCCGCCGCGGTCCAGGGGCAGCAGGTAGTAGATGGTCAGCAGGGCCGCCCCGGTCAGGATCGGCCGCAACAGCGTCCGCGGTCGCAACTGATGCCAACCCCCGCCAGGCACCTCGAGCACGCTCATCGGCGACACTTGTCCTCCTGCCCGCACTGGGCGGGGGAGCTCAGGCCACGGCCCGGCGGATGTTCTTCTTCTCGACCCTCTTGTCCCACCAGCGCGTGAGCACGAGGTACCCCAGGATCCACGTACCGAGAGCCGTGACGATCCAGACCAGCAGTGTGGTCAGGACCCACGCTGTGACGCCGGAGATGACCAGTCCATCCGGGAAGAGGGTCGCGATCCAGAGCGCCAGCACGGTGGACACCAGGCCCACGCCACCGAGAATGGCCGAGGCATACTGCCGGGCCATGTTGAACACGAACGGGCCCAGGATGGCCTGGGCGATCACGAAGACGAGCACGGCGACGATGAACCCGGAAGGCTGCAGCGTGACACCGTCGATCATCGATCCGGCCAGCAGTAGCCCGATGGCGGCCATCACCACGTTGATGACGGCCTGAAGCAGCATGCGAATCATGGCGATCCCCTGTTCCTGGGTCCCGGCCCACTGGGCTTCCGCCGGTCGCGGCCCGCTGTTGAGAAAGGTGGCGCAAGCTCCTCTGATGACTCCATGAGAGACCCGGGGACGACCGCGGTCAAGAGGCAGCCGCTCGTGCCCCCAACCTGACACCGTTCAACGGTGGTCCGCCCGGACCGTCCTGCCCGTCCGGGCGAGCACCTGTTCCTGGCGGGAGGCATCCGCGGGCACCTCGATCCCCCTCTTGAAGATGCCCGGCGCATAGGCGGCCTCGCCGTATCCGTCCACGGCGGCGTCCACCTCGGCCAGTTCCTCCTCGGTGAGCCGGTGGTCCTGCCCCTGGGAGGTGGCCAGGTCCCACCGGTGCACGATCAGGTCCATCCCGTAGAAGTCCATGAGCACCTGGCCGATCGTCGAGTCACCGAAGGGCGTCTCCAGGGGCCGCGACACCAGGTCCTCGTCCTCGACCAGGGCGGACATCGCAGCGACGTGGTGGTTCCACTGCTCCGCCGGGGTGCCGGGCACCAGCGGGATCTCGCGCCCCTGCCGGCCCATGAACTCCCGGTGGCTCTGCATCAGGTGGTCCACGATGTCCGCGGCGGTCCAGCCCTCGCACGGGCTCTGCGCCTGCCAGTCGGTGACGGAGTTGATGACGTCGGTGAGTGGTTCGGAATGACGGCCCCAGGTCTCGGCGAGTGTGCTCATGAGGATATTGTGCTCAGTTCCCCGGCCCACTGGGAAGGCTGAGCTCCAACCGCTCCCCCTGCCACCCCGAGCGCAGCCAGCGGTCATGGCTGGCGATCACCACGGCGCCCGGATAGTGCGGGACAGAGGCCTCCAGCCGGGTGGCCAGCAGCAGCGAGAAGTGATTGGTCGGCTCGTCCAGCAGCAGCACCTCCGGGGGATCGGCGAGCAGCATCGCCAGGTCCAGGCGGCGGCGTTGGCCCACGGACAGCGCACCCACCCGTTGGAGCTCGTCGCGTGCGGTCAGCAACCCGAACGTGCCGAGGGGCACCCGCTCGGCCGTCTCGATGCCGACCACTGCCCGGTACGCCTGCGCCACGGTCTCGTCCGGGTCCATGGGCGAGGGTTCCTGGCCGAGCATCCCCACCGGCCGTCCCCCGGTCCTCCCGGACCGGAAGGAGACCGAGCCTGCGTCGGGTTCCAGGCCACCGGCCAGGATCCGCAGCAGGGTCGTCTTGCCCGCCCCGTTCGGGCCGGTGACCAGCAGCCGGGACCGCGCGCCCAGCGCCACGGACACCGGGGCGAGCCGACCGGTGAGTCCCACCCCGGGGGCCACCAGCACCGGCGCGGACGACCCCGGCCGGTCGCCGGACCCGTCCGGCCCGCCTCGCGCGGTGGTCGCGGCGAGGCCGGCGAAGCGCAGCACGGGCGGGGGCTTGCGGACCTGGGCCTCCTCGAGGCGGGCCAGCGCGGTGGCGGCGTCGTTGACCCGGCGCCGCACGACCTTGGCGTTGCGGTCGGAGTAGAACTTCTGGGCCATCTTCCCCTCGGTGCGCGGCGGGCGGTCCGCGTGGCCGACCGTGTGGACCTGCGCCACCTGGCGCCGCAGCCGCCGCAGTTCCTCCTGCTCCTCCCGGTACCGCCGTTCCCAGCGGGCGCGCTCATCGATCCGGTGCAGCAGGTACTCGGTGTAGGTGCCGCCGAACCGGGTGATCCCCACGCCGGCACCCGCACCGTCCCCGCCGGCCGCACCGACGT
>JAPFFX010000174.1 GCA_026645375.1 Citricoccus sp. WCRC_4
GGCCCCGGCGTGTTCGATATCGGCCCCGTGGTGCGAAGCCCACCACATCGAGCACTGGGAGAACGGGGGGCCGACCGCAGTGGACAACGGGGTACTACTGTGCTCGCACCACCATCACGCGGTCCATGCCGGGAACTGGGAGATCTCCGTCCGCGACGGGATCCCCTGGTTCATTCCCGCCTGTCACCACGACCCCGAACGGCGCCCGCGTCGCAATCGGTATTGGCGTCCGGGTGCCGTGGGCGATGACGCGTAGAGCCGCGTAGGGCCCTCGTGGCGACAACAGCGGGAACCACCCTAGGACTGGGCCAGGTCCGCGGCGTCGAGGATCGTGTACGCGTACCCCTGTTCGGCCAGGAATCGCTGCCGCTTCTGGGCGTAGTCCTGGTCCAGCGTGTCGCGGGAGACCACGGTGTAGAAGTGGGCGGACTTGCCGTCCTCCTTCGGGCGCAGCAGCCGGCCGAGGCGCTGGGCCTCCTCCTGACGGGAACCGTAGGCCCCGGAGACCTGCACGGCCACCGAGGCCTCGGGCAGGTCGATCGAGAAGTTGGCCACCTTGGACACCACCAGTACGTCCAGTTCCCCGTCCCGGAAGGCGCCGAAGAGACGTTGGCGCTCCGCCACCGACGTCGACCCGGTCAGCACCGGAGCATCCAGGAGCTCCCCGAGTTCCTCGAGCTGGTCGAGGTACTGGCCGATGACCAGCACCTGTTCCCCGGGGTGCCGTTCGACGATCGAGCGCACCACCGGCAACTTCACCTCGGAGGTGGAGCACAGACGATACTTGTCAGCGTCTTCGGCCATCGCGTAGGTCACCCGCTCATCACGGGGCAGTTCCACCCGCACCTCGATGCACTCAGCCGGGGCGATGTAACCCTGGGCCTCGATGTCCTTCCACGGGGCGTCATAGCGCTTCGGCCCGATCAGCGAGAACACCTCGGACTCCCGGCCGTCCTCACGCACCAGGGTGGCGGTCAGCCCCAGCCGACGGCGGGCCTGCAGGTCTGCCGTCATCCGGAAGATGGGGGCGGGCAGCAGGTGCACCTCGTCATAGACGATCAACCCCCAGTCGTGGTCGTTGACCAACTCCAGGTGCGGATAGATCCCGCCCCGCTTCGTGGTCAGCACCTGGTAGGTGGCGATCGTGACCGGACGGACCTCCTTGACCGCCCCCGAGTACTCACCGATCTCGGCCTCGGTCAGCGTGGTCCGCCGCAGCAGCTCGGCCTTCCACTGCCGGGCCGAGACCGTGTTCGTCACCAGGATCAGCGTCGTGGCCCCCGCGGTCGCCATGGCGCCTGCGCCCACGAGGGTCTTGCCCGCCCCGCACGGCAGTACCACGACGCCGGACCCGCCCGCCCAGAAGTTCTCCACCGCCATCCGCTGGTACGGGCGCAATTGCCAGGGCTCCCTCGGGACGACGTCGACCGCGTCGCCGTCCGGAACCGCCCCGTCCGGAACCGCCCCGTCGGAGACCTCTCCGGTCTCCGGCACCTCGGTGAGCCCGATGGGGTAGGGCGTGCCGTCCACGTAGCCGGCGGCGTCCTCGGCGGGCCAGCCGAGCTTGAGCAGGGCCTGCTTGAGCTGACCGCGGCTGGCAGCGTGGACCACCACGGTCTGGCCGTCGATGCGGGGGCCGAACATGTCGGCGGTCTTCTTGGCGTGCAGGACCTCCTCCAGCACCGGATAGTCGTCGGTGCGCATGACGAGTCCGTGGACGGGGTCGTTCTCCAGCCGCAGCCGACCGTAACGGCTCATGGTGTCGTCGATGTCCACCAGCAGCGCATGGGGCACCGGGTAGCGCGAGTGGGTCAGCAGGACGTCGAGCACGCGTTCGGCGTCCACCCCGGCCGCGCGGGCGTTCCACAGGCCCAGGTTCGTGATCCGGTAGGTGTGCACGTGCTCCGGCGCGCGTTCGAGCTCGGCGAACGAGGCCAGCGCGTGCCGGGCCTCGGTGGCGTCCGGGTGGTCCACCTCGAGCAGCACGGTCTTGTCCGACTGCACGATCAACGGTCCGTCGGTCATGGGTCCTCCTGGGCGGTCGTAGGGGATGCGGCGGGCTCGGCGGAGACGACGCGGTGGAGTGGCACCACCGTCTCAGCCTCGCGGGAGGGGACGAGGCAGCGGACGCGACCACCGGCCACGGCCAGCGGCACCACGCGCAGCGCCTGCCGATGGCCTCGCTGGTCCACGGTGACCAGGTCAACCTCCGTCCGCTGCCGGGCGGCGTGGCGCAACACCACGACAGCCTCTTCGGTGCCCGGCCCGCTCGGGGAGGGCCGGGGTGCGGCCCGCAACCGGGCAACCTGGGCAGCCAGCTCCTCCTCGCTGGGCGTCCACCGCACCGCCCGGACGGGGGCCGGGAACACGGAGTCCAGCGCACCGGCCTCCGGCGTCGCCCGCCGGGGCCTGGACGGTCCGACGTCGGCCGCGCCGGTCCCAGAGCCGGTCCCGGGGCCGGTCCCGGAAGGGGCTGCGGCCCCGTGGCTGGCCGGCGTGTGCCTGCGGCGGGAGGACCGGTGCCCGGCGTCGGCGAGCATCTTGTGCAGTTCGCGCTCGCCGACCGTGGACACCGCGACCGTGGGGGCCACCCGCTCCAGTCCGGCGTCGGCCAGGGCCGGATCGGCAACGATCACGTCCAGCAGGGCCTCGTCCTCCACCCGCAGCCAGGACCCGGCGGCACCGACGGCCAGTGCCCCATGGCGGCGCGCGACGTCCCGGACCAGATAACGCAGCGACTGCGGCAGCTCGTCCTCGGAGTGCGAGTCCAGGAACTGCTCGATCGCGCTCGCGTCCAGCCCGGTGTCCAGGGCGCGGTACAGGGAGTCATCGGAGAACCGGTAGACGCGGGCAGCACCGTCTCCCTCGGCATCGGCCATCGACGCCAGCGTCCGTGCGACCTCGGGGTCGAGGTACCCGGGGGCCACGGCGGTCAGGTCACCCTGCAAGCGCACCCGGGTCAGCGGGGCCGGAAGCGCCGTCCCGACGGCGACGGCGGCCTCGTCGAGGCGGCCGGCGGCGACGAGGGCACCGGCCGCGGTGAGGGCACCGGCACCGGTCAGGCCGAGCCGGGCTGCCTCGGCCAGCAGTGGTGCGGTGAACATCGCGGTCCGGGCGGACTGGCGGGGGCTGCGCCAGTGGAGGCGCCGGGCCACGGCCTCATCCAGCAGCAGGCCGGGCCGTTCCTCCGCGAGTTCGAGGGCGGTCTCCAGCACTGTGGCCCGCAGCCCGGGCGCATCGGGCCGGTTCCGGTCGGCGGCCAGCGCACGCCCGCCGCCCGCCGTCGCGGGCGCTGATCCGGACGGGGAGCCACCGGCCGTGGGGACCGGCCCGAGCATCGGGGCACGTCCGCTGCCCAGCCAGCCCAGGACGAGCGCCTCCCACTGCACCTGGCGCCCGCTGCGGCGCCAGTCCGCCGCCTCGGCGGCAACGATCCAGCGGGAGGTGTCCGGATCCAGGACCACGAGACCGGTCGCGGCGAGCAATTCCACCAGCCAGGAGGCGTCCCCGGGTGTCGAACCGGTGGAGTCGGCCAGTCGCTTCACCTCACGGACGCCCACGCCGCCCGAGCGCAGGGTCGGCAGCCCCTCGCGCAGTTCGTCCAGGAGGTCGGCGCAACCACGCAGCAGGTCCGTGATGGCGGCCAGGGCGGCGTTCGAGGACAGCGCCGACGGCACGGTGCGGTCCTGCGGCGGCGGAGCGGTGACATCCAGGCGGCGTCCGGCGGTTCCATCGCGCCAGGCCAGCCCGGCCTCGAGCGGGTGCTCTGCCAGCTCGGCGCCTCCCGGCAACCGGCCGGTCCCGACCAGCAGGCCGGTGTCGAGGAGCAGGTCGTGGACCGGCCCCCGTGGCTCGGGCAACCGCGCGACGGGAGCGGACTGCAGGATGTCCAGGGCGGCGGTGGCCCGGGCCAGCAGCTCCGGGTCGTCGGTGCGGCGGCCGAGGGCCGCCAGAACCCCGGCGCGGTCCGTGGGCAGCTCGGCGGCCGGGGTCCCCTCCGGGCGGGCGGGGCGCGCGCCGGAGCCGGCGGGGCCGTCGTCGGGACCGATCACCGCCAGGCTCCGCCCCAGGCCCAGTGGATGTGGGCCGAGCGCGGTGATGACGGCCAACGGCAGCCGCCATCCGTCGTCGGCAGGCAGCACGAGGGCAGCCTCCGCCAGGTCATGCAGGACCGAGTCCACGGCGTCGGCACCGGGATCGTTAGGACCGGAGGCGCCCAGGAACGCGGCGAGCCGTGCGCGGGTGGTGACCGGTCCGGCGTCGGGAATCCGGCGGTTGGGGACGCCGGGGCGGACATCAGGGATCCGGGCCGCAGCGGCGAGGACCGCCAGGGCCTCCAGGACGTCGAGGTGGGCCCGGTCCAGGCCGTCGAGGGCGCGCAGGACGGACATCTGGGTGCTGGCCCTGGCCGCGAGGGCGGCGACGTCGGGAACGGGCGGATGACAGAGGTCTGGCCGGAGCAGGAACAGGCGGTGCAGTCGATGGTCAGGCCACCGGGAGAGGT
>JAPFFX010000179.1 GCA_026645375.1 Citricoccus sp. WCRC_4
GCCAGGGAACCGAGACCACCGATGACGGTGACGATGAACGCGAAGATCAGCAGCGATCCGCCCAGCAGGGGTGAGACGTAGCCGAAGTAGTGGCTGGCCAGGACGCCACCGATCCCGGCCGCGGCGCCGCCGATGGTGAAGACCAGGGTGAACGCCCGGCGGACGTCGATGCCCAGGGCCGTGACCATGGAGCGGTTCTCCACGCCGGCGCGGATGATCATGCCGTAGCGGGTCCTCTTCAGGAACAGCACCATGCCGGCCAGGACCAGCCCGGCGATGAGGATGGTGATGAACAGGTGGTTGGGGACCTGGGCCCCCAGGACGTCCGTGGTCATGCCCATCCAGGTGGGGCCCTGGATGAAGACCGGGTCGGTACCCCAGATGCCCTCGAACAGCGCGATCGCCGCGAGGTTGAGTCCGACCGTGACCAGGACCTGTTCGATGTGCCGTTCGTAGAGCGGGCGGATGAGGACGAACTCCGTCAGCGCGGCCAGCAGGGCGCCGACGAGGCAGCCGACCAGCAGGGACAGCGCGAAGCCACCCCAGGAGTCGGCCCCCATGATGCGCGCGGTCTCCCAGCCGATGAGGGCGCCGAGGGTGAGGAACGCCCCGTGGGCGAAGTTCAGCACGCCCATCAGGCCGTAGATCAGGGACAGCCCGGAGGCCACCAGGAAGTAGACGGCACCGAGGCCGATCCCGGTGACCAGCAACAGGAGGATGGTGTCCATGGGTCAGGCTCCTTCGTGTGCTGGCCCCGTGCCCACCCCGAGGTGGCGGGTGACGAGGGTGTCGTCGTCGAGGAACGACGTGGCGGAATCCGTGGTGTGGACCACGTGGCCGTCGGAGAGCACGATGGCCCCGGCCGCGAGCTGGCGGACGACCGCTAGGTTCTGCTCGACGAGCAGGATCGGCACGGTCTTGGCGGCCTCTTCGAGCGCATCGGCGACCTCGCCGACGATCTTGGGGGCCAGGCCCTTGGTGGGCTCGTCCACGAGCAGCACGCGGTTCTCGTTCATCAGCGCCCGGGCCAGGGACACCATCTGCTGCTGCCCCCCGGACAGGGAGCCGGCGGCCTGCTGGGCGCGCTTGACCAGGTCCGGGAACAGGGACTCCACGAGTTCCCGCCGCGGGTGGTCGTCCCGTTCGGACAACCGCAGGTTCTCGGCCACGCTCAGCCCGGCGAAGACCTCCCGGTCCTCCGGGACGTAACCGACGCCGCGCTGGACGATCCGGTGGGTGGGCAGGGCATGGATGGGCTGGCCCTGGAGTTCCACCGTTCCCGCGTCCCGGTGGATCAGGCCGAGGATGGCCTTGATGGACGAGGTCTTGCCGACGCCGTTGCGCCCGAGCAGGGCGGTGATGCCGGTGGCCGGAACGGAGAAGGTGACGTCCTCCACGACCTGCTGGCCGCCGATGGAGGCCCTCAGGTTCCTGACGGAGAGTACGGGGGCGGGTTCGGTCCCGCCTGCCGGCACGGGCCCGGGGGTGCTCTGCGTTGTGGTGCTCATGGCTCAGGCCACCTTTCCCATCTCACCGAGGTAGGCCGCCTGGACCTCCGCGTTGGCCATGATCTTCTCCGGCTGGTCCACGGCCAGCAGTGAGCCCTGGTGCATCACCGCCACGCGGTCCACGAGGCCGAGCACGACCTCCATGTGGTGTTCGACCATCATCAGGGTGCGGCCGGACTCGCGGTGGATGCTGCGGATGATCTCCATGAGGCCCGGCACGTCCCCGGAACCGACGCCGGCCATGGGCTCGTCCAGCAGGATGAGCTCGGGGTCGGTGGCGAGCAGCATGGCGATCTCCACCTTGCGCTTGTCCCCGTGGGAGAGCCCCCCGGCCGTGGCGTCCGTCCGGTGCTGCAGGCCGACCCGTTCGAGGCATTCGGTGGCCCGGGTGGTGGCCACGTCCCCCCGGCGCGGGAAGTGCAGCAGGGACAGCGAACCGCCCTGCTGGGCCTGGGCGGCCAGGCGGACGTTCTCCAGCACGGACAGGCCGGGGAACAACGAGGAGGTCTGGAACGTGCGTCCCAGCCCGGCCTTCGCCCGCCGGTCGACCGGCAGGTTCGTGATGTCCCTGCCGTTCATGGTGATGCTTCCCTCGGTGGGTCGCATCAGGCCGGACACCAGGTTGAACAGGGTGGTCTTGCCGGCCCCGTTGGGGCCGATCACCCCGACCATCTCCCCGGGCGCGACCTCCAGGTCGATGTCCTGGAGGATGCGCGCTCCGCCGATGTGCAGGCCGATGCCCTGGAATCTCAGGGCAGGGGTCTGGGTGGTCATGATGGTCCTTTCGGGCAGGATCCGCGGGAGAGGGTCGGGGTGTTCAGGTCACTTCGCGGCGGTCGTCGGGGCGGCATCGGCCGCCTCGACGGTCTCGACCAGCTCCGGAGTCCACTCGGAGCCCTTCTGGACGAGCTTGGCCTGGTACATGTCCTGGATCAGGGCGTGGTCGTCGGCCCGCACCGTGGTGGTGCCCTTCGGCCCCTCGAACTCCCAGCCCTCGAGCGAGGCCACCATGGAGTCGACGTCGGTGCCGCCGCCCTCCTCGATCGCCTGGACGATCATCTGCCCGGCCACGAAGCCGTCCGGGGTGAACAGGTCCGGTTCGGCGCCCTGTTCCTCGACGTGCTTCATCATGAAGTCCTCGACCTCGTTCTGACCGGCGCCCGGGAAGTAGTGCGAGAGGAAGGAGATCTTCTCGCCGGCCGCCCCGTAGGCGCCGTAGGTCGCCTTGTTGGCCAGGCCGGTGACGATCGGGGCGGCCTCGAAGGCGCCCTGCTGCTCGAGGGCCTGCCACATGGAACCGGCGTTGGCGCCGGCCCAGGCCACGAACACCAGGTCCGGCTTGGCGTCCACGATCTGGCGGGCGAACGGGGTGAACTCGGTGACGTCCTCGGGGACCAGGATGTCCGAGACCTCGGCGCCCTCGGCGCCCAGGACACCCTCGACGGCGGCGACATTGCCCTGGCCGAAGGCGTTGTCCTGGCCGAAGACGAGGACCTTGGATCCCTTGAGGTCGTCCACGAACTGGCCGGCCGTGGCGACGTCCTGGATGGACTGGCGGCCGGAGCGGAAGGTGTAGTCGTTGATGCCCGTCACGGCATCCGTGGCGGCGGGCCCGGAGATGTAGAGGACCTGGTTCTGCTCGGCCTGCTCGGCGAGCTTGAGGGCGATGCCTGAGACGGTCGTGCCGGCCAGGATCTTGTACTCCTTGCCGATCAGTTCCTTGGCGATGGAGACACCCTTGTCCGGATCACCACCGTCGTCATGGTAGGTCAGGTTGAGCTCGGTCTCGCCGACCTTGCCCGTGCCGTCCGTGGCGTAGTCGATGCCGGCCTGCAGCCCGGCGTAGTACTCCTCGCCGTAGGCTGCCAGCGGGCCGGTCTTGGAGTAGACGATGCCGACGTCCACGCTCTCCGGCGCCTCGGCGGCACCGTCCTCGGATCCGGCGCCGGTCTGGGCGGTCGGGGCGCAGGCGGTGAGGGTCAGTCCGGCGGCGAGGATGCCGGCGGCCATGATCTTGGCTGGGTTCTTCACGAGTGGGCCTTTCCATGAGGACCAGGGGTGCGGTGGTTCGATGGTCGGGAGGCTGCTCCCGCGCGGGTGTGATCGCCCGGTTCCGACGCGGTCTCGCGGGCTCAACATGAGAGATGATTCAGGTTGTGCTCAGAGTATGTGTGACCGGTCACACCGACGTCAAGGACCTGCGGGAACTTTCCTGAATCAGGTCTCAGGTCGTCTGAATGCGCCCGGGTTCCGCACCGTCCGGGTGCCGGGTCCCGTACTTGCTTAAGCACGGCCA
>JAPFFX010000189.1 GCA_026645375.1 Citricoccus sp. WCRC_4
GATGCCGGCGCCGACCTCGTGGATCTGCCGGGCCTGCTCGTAGACCGTGACGTTGGCGCCGATCCGGTGCAGGGCCAGTGCGGCGGTGGCGCCGGCGTAACCGCCGCCGACGATGGCGATGTCGAGGTTCTTGAGCTCTTCAGCCTTCATGGTCTTCTCTTTCGTGGGTCCGGGGTGGCCGGTGAGGCGGTCTGGGTGGGTGGGGGCTGAGGCCGGGTCAGTTCCTCATGCCGAGGAAGGCCGCGGGGCTCTCCACGAGCAGGTAGTCGATCGTGGCGTCGTCGATGCCGATCTGCTTCATGTCCGGGATCATGTCCTCGAAGAGGTAGTTGACGGTGTGGCCCTTGACCCCGGGCCAGCCCAGCGGGCTGCAGTTGGCGTCCACGCCGACCATCAGCTTGTCCTTGTAGCCCTTGTCCAGCAGTTCCTTGAAGTGGCTCATGCGCTCGGCGCGCTTGCGGCCCCAGAACGGTGGGTCCGGCAGCTCGAGGTCGTAGCCGAAGGTGTCGAAGCCGATGCGCCCGCCCTGCTCGTAGATGTAGTCGTGCGGGGTGATCGGGGCGTTGAGGCCGTCGTCGGCGTGCCCGAACAGCACGCGGTCCAGGTCCATGCCCTCTTCCCGGAAGATGGCCACGGCGGGCTGGGGATCGATCGCCAGGTGGGTGAGGATCGGCACGCCGGTCACGACGGCGGCGCGGGCGGCCGCGCGGTAGATGCGCTGGTCCAGCTCGGTCATCCGGCCGCCGCGGGACACGCCGACCTTGATCACGCCGGCCCTGGCACCGGTGTTGCCGATGCCCACGGTGATCTCGTGGATGAACACCGTGGCCAGGTAGTCGACGGAGGCCCGGGCGAAGTGCGCCAGGGCGGTGTCGCCGCCGACGAAGCCGGTGCAGGCGACGATGTTCACGCCGGTCTTGGCGGACAGCGCCTGGTAGTAGTTCGGGTCCCGGCCGTTGCAGATGCCGGTGGCGTCCACGAACGTGCGCCCCCCGTAGTCATGAAACTTCCGCAGCTTCGGCACGGTCTCCTCGAAGGCCTGCTCCGGGGTCTTCCACCACTTGGTGTCGAGTTCGGAACCGGGCATGCCGTAACCGATGTGCTCGTGGATGGCGACGATGCCCAGTTCTGCGGTCGGGATGGCGCCCAGGACGGTATTGACCTTGGTCATGGTTTCACCTCGGGGGTTTCGGGAGCGTGGAGAGGGTGGGGTGGGGACGACCGGGCGTCAGCGCACGGAGAGCAGGCGGGCCGGGTTGTCCACGAGGATCCGCTGGGCGTCCTCCTCGGACAGGCCCTGGCCCTTCAGGAGGGGGATGAAGCTCTCCAGGACGTGGCCGAAGGGCAGGTCGTAGTCCGGCAGGCCCTTGGCCACGCCGATCGCGTTGGAGGACAGGAGGACCTTGTCCGCGTGGCCGGCGGCGACCAGGTCCAGCACCAGGACGGCGCGCTCCTCGTCGGTGAGGTATCCGGCGTCGTCGTTCAGGCCGACGTGGTCGATCCCGATGAAGGCACCCCGGGCGGCGACGGCGGCGGCCACCTCGGCGGGGGCGCCGGCGGCGTCGGTGCGGTCCACGTCCCCGACGAGCACCCGGTCGGCCGGGACCTGCTCGTCCAGCACGACCTGCAGGTCCCGCAGGGCGTCGGCGCCGTAGCGGATGGACACGGGCACTCCGGTGCTTCTCGCGGCGCGGGCCGAACCACGGAACAGGGACTCCTCGGTGGCGGTCATCCCGGCGCGGTCGGCCACGCTGGTGACCATGCCGGCGGCGGCCCGGCGCTCGATGCGGGGAACCACCATGCCCTCGGTGACCTCCTTCGCGAAGAGCTCCTCGAACCTCTCGGCCGGCCAGGGCGTCGGCGGGTTGGTCTGCGGGGTCAGGAAGTACCCGCCCAGCTTCTCCTCGGGGCCCATCCCGGTGGTGGCGATGATGTGCACGCCGGTGGCCCTGGACAGCGCTTCGTAGAGCTTCAGGTCGCGGCCGTGGAACATGCCGGTGGAATCGACGATGGTCGTGCCGCCGACCTCGCGGAAGGCGATGACCTTGGCCTCGAGCGCCTCGTAGATCTCCGCCCGGTCCATGGAGATGTCCGGGGCGTACTGGGCTCCCGGGAGTACCGACAACAGGGCCTCGTGGACCGCCACGACGCCCAGGTCGTCGGCGGGAACGGGCCCCAGGACGGTGTTGACGGTGGGGCTTCCGGGGGTGGTGGTGTCCGGCATCGATGACCTTTCCTCGGCGTCACGTACAGGTGGCGCCGGACGCGGGGGTTCGTCGCACCCGGCCCGGGACGGCTCGCGCCGGGCCAGCGGGGTTCTGCGGGGTGCGTGGGCGGGCCGTGGACCGGAGAGCCCGACGCGGGTCGGGCCGTAGTCCGTGGCCTGAGGCTGTGACCTCGATTACTTGTCCACTAGATTGACACCGCGTCTTGTGAATGTCAAGCACGTCACCACCGCGAGCCGCCTCGCGCACCACCAGCGCGCTCTGGGCTTGCGACCAGCCCGCGGTCAGGATCTCTTGAGAGGGTCTTCGGATGCGTTCTGTCCGCTCTGCACTGTCCACCACCACCGGGAAGGTCCTCGGCTTCCTCGGCGCCAGCGTGCTGGCGGGGGTCCTCGTGGCCGGGCTGGCCCTGCCCCTGGCCGCCACCGGTGGCGCCACCGTCGCCACCGGTTCCGAGCTGCTCGACGAGTTCCCGGCCGAGCTGCGCGAGGAGCCGATCAGCGTTCCCTCCCGGGTGCTGGCCTCGGACGGCACGGAGCTGGCCACCTTCTACGCGGAGAACCGCAAGCCGGTGGGCCTGGACCAGATCAGCCTGCACATGCAGGAGGCGATCGTCGCGATCGAGGACGAGCGGTTCTACGAACACGGCGGCGTGGACCCGCAGGGCATCGGCCGCGCACTCGTGAACAATGCCTCGACGGACTCCGAGCAGGGGGCCTCCACCATCACCCAGCAGTACGTCAACAACATGCTCATCAACGCGGACATGCTCAGCGGCAAGGAGAAGCTGACGATCTCCGGGACCAAGACGTACATGGACAAGCTGCGCGAGATGAAGCTGGCCGTCTCGGTGGAGCAGGAGATGACGAAGGACCAGATCCTCGAGGGATACCTGAACATCGTGCTGCTCGGCGGGCGCACCTATGGGGTGGAGGCCGCGGCACGGTACTACTGGGGCGTGCCGGCCTCCGAGCTGACGATCGCCCAGTCGGCCACCCTCGCCGGGCTCGTGAAGTCCCCGAACGGCTACAACCCGCAGACCCATCCGGACGCCGCCGTGGAGCGGCGCAACGTGGTGCTGGACTCGATGCTGGCCCAGGGCTTCATCACGGACGCCGAGCACGCCGAGGCCACGGCCAGCGACCTGGGCCTGGACGTCCACCCGGAGCAGGCCGGCTGCATCGCCTCCTCCGCCGCTCCGTACTTCTGTGACTTCGTCCAGCACGAGGTCCGGTCCAACGAGGCCTTCGGGCCGGATCCGGAGTCCCGTGAGCAATTGCTGCACCGCGGCGGGCTCGAGATCACCACCACCCTGGACCCGCAGCTGCAGCAGCACGCCCAGGCCTCGGTCGAGAAGACCGTCCCGGCCTCGGACGCCTCGGGCGCCGGGTCCGCCCTCGTCTCGGTCGAGCCGGGCACCGGCAACGTCCGGGCGATGGCGCAGAACACGCGGTACTCGCCCGAGGAGGGCCGGGGCAACACCGTGCTGAACTTCAACGTGGACGCCGCCCAGGGCGGGGGCAACGGCTTCCAGGGCGGGTCCTCGCTCAAGCCCTACGTGGCCGCGGCGTGGCTGGAGGACGGCCGGTCCATGGCGGACGTCGTGGACGCCTCCCAGGACCACTGGCGCCAGGGCGAGCAGTTCCGCGCCTCCTGCCAGCCCGGCGGATCGGTGTCCATCCCGGACGAGGGCGGGTGGAAGGTCAACAACGTCATCGACGACATGAAGCGCCCGATGACGGCCGACTTCGGCCTGTACTGGTCCATCAACACCGTCATGGTGAACATGGCCCAGGAGCTGGATTTGTGTGACATCACGGACGTGGCCACCCGGCTCGGCGTGCACCGCGCGGACGACGGCCAGCCGCTGAACCCGGGCAATCCCTCCTTCATCCTCGGCTCGGAGGAGTTCGCCCCCATGACCCAGGCCGCGGCCTACGCCGCCTTCGCCGACGACGGCCGGTACTGCCGCCCCCGCGCGATCGAGTCCGTCAAGGACTCCACCGGCAAGCAGTACGACGTCGGCGGGCCGGACTGCCAGCAGGCGCTCGATCCCGAGGTGGTGGCCCAGCTGAACGAGACGCTGACCCAGATCGGCCGGCGCAACGCGGAGGAGGCCGGCGTGGACCCGGGCGTGCCGATGGGCGGCAAGACGGGCACCAACAATTCCCAGTCCTCCACCTGGTACATCGGCTACACCTCCGGGCTGTCCACGGCCAGCTGGGTGGGTCGGTACACGGACCTGAAGACCTTGGCCGGCACCCGGGTCAACGGGCAGGAGCACGAGCACTTCTGGGGCAGCACCCTGGCCGGGCCGCAGTGGATGGAGTTCATGGAGCAGGCGTCCGGCAGCGTCGAGGCCGAGCCGTTCCGGACCCCGACGGACTCCCCGTTCCAGGACCCCGGCTCCACCGGGCGTTACCGGATGGGCGGGAACGGGACCGGCTGACTAGCATCGGGACCATGGGCACCGTGACGAGACCTGCGCGGCGCCCGCCCCTGTCCTCCTCTCTGCGCCGGTTCACGCCCGAACGGCTCTCCCCGGGGTACTTCGCCTTCGTCATGGGCACGGGCATCCTGTCCATCGGCGCGGCGCAACGGGGCTGGGACCGGTTCTCTGCCGCGCTGATCGTGCTGGCCGCCGTCGGGTACGCCGTGCTGGTGGTGCTCAACGGCTGGCGTCTGCTGGCCTACCGCGGCGCCT
>JAPFFX010000211.1 GCA_026645375.1 Citricoccus sp. WCRC_4
GCCATCTACGGCATCATCAACAAGTTCACCGACCTCGGCGTCAAGGTCGTGCACAAGGGCAACGCCAAGGTGCACGTCTCCGGCCACGCCTCCGCCGGGGAACTGGTCTACTGCTACAACATCGTGCGCCCCACCCACGTCATGCCCGTCCACGGCGAGTCCTCGCACCTGCACGCCAACGCGGACCTGGCCGTGCGGACCGGCATCGCCCCCGAACGCGTGCTCGTCGTCAAGGACGGCACCACCGTGGACCTGGTCAAGGGCCAGGCCAGGGTCTCCGGCCAGGTGGAGGCCGGCCTGGTCTACGTGGACGGCCACACCGTCGGCAAGGTCACGGAGGACACCCTGGTCGAGCGGCGGCTGCTGCAGGAGGGCGGCTCGGTGACCGTCGTGGCCATCGTGGACCCGGACACCAACACCCTGGCCGAGCCGCTGGAGTTCATGACCAAGGGCTTCATCCAGGACCCGCAGATCTTCGACACCGCGGCGAAGAAGGTCAAGGATGCCCTGGCCAAGCCCCACGTCTCCGGCATCGACGACCTGGACCAGATCGAGAAGCTGATCGTGGACACGGTAGGACGCCACCTGGACCGCGCCTATCGGCGGGCCCCGCTGATCACCGCCGTCGTCATCGACGCCTGATCGCCCTCCCGGGACGACCCGGGGACGGCACCGGGTCAGCCGGAGCCGCCCCGGCCACGGGCCAGGGGTACGACGTCGACCCTGCGGCGCTGGCGGCCGTCGAGGGCTTCTGCGCGGCCGTTCCGGGCGAGCCTGAGTCGCGGAACGGCCTGTTCGGACCGCGTGTCGCCGTCCCCGAGGGTGCCACCCGGTTCGACCGCGTGCTGGGCCTGGCCGGGCGGGACCCCCGCTGGCGGGTCAGGGGCGGCGCACGAACGATTCGTGGTACCGGTAGAGCATCCCGGCAACCTCCCCGCGACTGATCTGGCGGCGGGCCCGGAAGGTGCCGTCCGAGTATCCGGTCGCCAGTCCGGACTCCCGCAGCCAGGTGATCTCGGCGGCGAAGGTGTGCCCCCGGGGCACGTCACGGAACCCACTGTGCACGCCCGGCTCCTCGGGCACGGCGGCCGGGGTGGTTCCGGCGGCGGTGCGGAACAGGAAGGCGGCGAACTCCCCGCGGGTGACCGGGCGGCGCTGGCCGAAGGTACCGTCCCGGTAGCCCGTCGTCACGTCATAGTTGGCGGCCCACAGCACCGCGTCGTAGAACGGGCTGTCCTCGTCGACGTCCCGGAATTCCGGGTCCATCCACCAGTCCGCGCCGTCCTCGACCATGGCCGGCGTGACGGCGTAGCGGTAGAGGAAGGCAAGGGACTCACCCCGGGAGATCGATCGTCCCGACCGGTAGGTCCGGTCCGAGTAGCCCTCGGTGATGCCGCGGCACTGCATCCAGCGGATGGCCTCCCGGAAGGTGGCCCCGGAGGTGATGTCCCGGAACGGCTTCACCGTGCAGTTGCCCGGGGGCGTCCAGGCGCCGTGCATGCGACCGCTCGCCCGGGCGGCCGCCACGGCCGCCTCGTCGGTGACCGACTCGCCGTCCAGGACGAACTCGGCCGCGATGCCGGCCGGGTCCTCCCGGGTGCCCTTGCGGGGATCGGACTGCACGATCACCCACTGGCGGTCGGCGCGCAGCCGGTTCTGCAGGGTGAAGGTCTTGACATCGTCCTCGCAGTCGATCTCGACGTCTGGCTCGAGGTTGGTCGGAGCCATCGAGGTCGAGTCCAGGATGGCCGTCTCGAACGGCTCGTCGCAGAGTTCCCCGCCGGTCAGCGTCATGCCGGTCTCGGTGGAGGGCCCACCGGGAGTCACCAGGACCCACTGCGCGCTGCCCCTGAAGTCCACGATGCCGTCGGTCCAGGCCTCCCCGGGCACGAAGTCACTCGGCGTCAGGACCACGCTGTCCGCGGTGCGGTCCCCCTCGGGGTCGATGAACTCGACGACGTACGTGTTCGGGTCCTCCTCCCCGGGCCCACCGGGCTCCAGGCTCCCGTCGGCGAACGTCAGGGGGGCCGGCACCGGCAGGGTCAGGGTGCCGCAGCCTCCCGCCTTGACGGCCCCGGGGGCCAGCTCGAGGTCGACCGTGGTCTTGAGCTCCGCGAATCCGGACTCGTCCGCCAGCACCGCGCCCCGGTCATGGACCATGGTCGCCTTGACCAGGGTGGTGCCGGAACCGTCCAGCACGGGGACCGTGGAGGTGAACCGGTCGGGCTGGTCCACGAGCGACTCCCAGTCGCTGATGGGCGCCTCCCACATCAGGTCGAAGCCGACGGTCTGGCCGGTCTCGGCGTCCGGATGCACGCAGAAGTCGGCCTCCACGGTGAAATGGTCGGCGGTGGCCGGCAGTTCGTCCTCCACCACGTGCAGGGAGGAGAAGTACCCCGGACGGCCCTCCTCCGGGTAGGCCCCGGTCACGGCCTGATGCCGGGCGGCTGACGAGGCCGGGGCTGACCCCGGTGCGGCCTCGGACGGCACGTCATGGTCGGGGGCGGCGACGGCCGGTACGGCGACCAGGACGCCGGAGAGGGCGAGGGCACCGGTGAGCAGGGACGCCGAGACGGTGCGCGCGGAACGGGATCGAGGGCGCGGGGCATGAGGGTTCATGGGCACTTCCGGACTAGGCCGGCCGGGGCCGGATGCGAGGTCGCACGGGTGACAGGTCCGGAAGGGGCCGGGAGGTGGTCCCGAGAGCCCGTGGAGCACCCAGCGCGGTGATGATGACAGCAATGTAGGCGGTGCAACATCCCCGGTCAAACACGTCTTCGGCGGGTCGGGCCCGGGTGGTCCCGCGGTCCCGGACCGGGACGATGCGGGCGGGCGGACCCGGTGGTGGAATGCTGGGATCCATGGGATCGGCGAGCGACTGGATGGAGCGGTACCAGGTGCTGCTGTACCTGTCCGCGCTGGGTGCGGGCGCCGCCGTCGGGCTCCTGCTGCCGGCCGTGGCCGAACCCGCCGGGGCGGCCGTCACGCCGGTGCTGGGACTGCTGCTGTACGCCACCTTCCTGGCCGTCCCGTTCCGCCGCCTCGGCCACGTCGCACGGGACGGGCGGTTCCTCCTGGCGGTGCTGGCGCTGGACTTCGTGGTGGTGCCGGTGGTGGTGTTCGCCCTCTCCCGGCTGGTCGCCCACGACGACGTCCTGCTGCTCGGCGTACTGTTCGTCCTGCTGACCCCGTGCGTGGACTACGTCATCGTCTTCACGGGCCTGGCCGGCGGCGCGCAGGACCGGCTGCTGGCCGCCACGCCGCTGCTGATGCTCGCGCAGATGCTCCTGCTGCCGGGGTACCTGTGGCTGATGGCCGGGCGGCAGTTCGCCCCGGGACTCGACGCCCGCCCGTTCGTGGAGGCCTTCGCGGTGCTCATCGTGGCGCCCCTCGGCGCCGCGTGGCTGACCCAGGCGGCGGCCGCCCGCTGGGCCTGGGGCCGGGCCGTGGACCGGTGGGTCCCGGCCGGGATGGTCCCGCTCATGATGGCCACGCTGGCCATCGTGGTCGCCTCCCAGGCATACGACGTCGGTCGGAACCTGGGCGGGCTGCTCACCGTGGTGCCGGTCTACGTGCTCTTCGCGGCCGTGATGGTCGCGCTCGGGCTGGCGGTGGGTCGGGTGGCCGGGCTGGACGTGCCCGGACGCCGGGCGGTCGTGTTCAGCGGGGTGACCCGCAACTCCCTCGTGGTGCTGCCGCTGGTGCTGGCCCTGCCCGCGTCGCTGGGCCCGGCGTACCGGCTGGCGCCGCTGGTGGTGGTCACCCAGACGCTCGTGGAGCTGGTCGTCATGGTGGTGCTGGTGCGGCTGGTGCCCCGGCTGGTCAGCGCGCGGGGTCGAAGTCCTCGGGATCCTTCTGCAGCCGGCCTTCCAACGCCTGGCTGAGGTCCTCGTCCTCCACCTCGTACATGGGGTCGACCTCGAGCTCGAGGGCCTCCAGGGCCTCCTCGTCGTCGTCCACGGTCACGAACCGGACCCGGGCCTCCGTGATCGTCTCGGCCGCGTCGTCCAGGCCGAGGTACTCGTACCCGGTGATCACCCGTTGAAGCGGGAACTCGTCGTCGTCCAGGTGCATCTCGATCGCGTTGACGAGACCACCGTTCTGCACCGCCCCGTGGAAGGTCAGGACATCGCGCAGCGCGATGTCACCGGGGGAGGTGGCCTCAGGCAGGGCGTCGAAGTCAAGGGCGCGGTTCCACACCGCCTCGGTAGTGCTCATGCCAGCAGAGTAGGCAGATCCGGGCGCCCTGTCAGTCATCCGCCGATCATGACGTGCATGTTTCGTGCGGACCCTCCCTCGGCCGGACGGACCGAACCGGGGGAACCACGCATGATCGGAGTCGCCACCGTCCCGCGCGGTGGGCTTCACTGCCGCCATGAGAAAGCTCATCTCCAGCACGTTCGTCTCCCTCGACGGCGTCATGCAGGCTCCCGGAGGGCCCGACGAGGATCGCACGGGGGGATTCGCCTTCGGCGGGTGGACCGCGCCGCTGTTCGACGAGTCCATGGGCTCGTGGATGGACCGGACCTTCGCGACCCGGTTCGACCTGCTCCTGGGACGCAGGACCTATGAGATCTTCGCCGCCTACTGGCCCCATCACACTGACTCGCTCGTGGGCGAGGCGTTCAGGCGCGCCCACAAGTACGTGGCCAGCCACCGACTGGACGAGCCCGCCTGGGAGTCCACCACCGTCCTGTCGGGGAACGTCCCGGACCAGGTCGCGGCGCTGAAGGACCAGGACGGACCCGACCTGCTGCTGCAGGGCAGTGGCAACCTCATCCAGTCCCTGTTGACCGCCGGACTGATCGATGAGTTCCGGGTCCTGGTCTTCCCCCTGCTGCTGGGTTCCGGCAAGCGGCTCTTCGCCGAGGGGACCATCCCGGCCGGTCTCCGCCTGACCGAGCACGGGGTCTCGGAGTCCGGGGTCATCATGGCCACCTACGAGCGCAGCGGACCGGTCGCCACGGGCAGCTTCACCGAGCGAGGATGACCCATTGACTCCCTCCGACGACCCTGCTTACGCTCGCAGCATTCCCGGTCAGTTGTATTTCTTTAACTATTTCCTTGTTCTGACATGAAATGTGGAAAATGACTCCGACTTTGATGCGCCGATTAGTGGCTGAAATGCTGGGCACGGCAGTATTGGTGATCTTCGGCGTCGGGACGGTGCTGGCGGCCCTGACCGCCGGCAACGGTGAGATCACGTATCCGGGGGTGGGGTTCATCTCCCTGGGATTCGCCATCGCCATCGCCGTGGCCATCTATGCGTTCCTGGCCGTTTCCGGTGCTCACATCAATCCCGCCGTGACCTTCGCGCTGGCTGTCACCAGACGCTTCCCCTGGACCGAGCTGGTGCCCTACATCGTCGCCCAGCTGGTCGGGGCCGCCGTCGGCAGCCTCCTCCTGGTGGCCTCCTTCGGGACCCGGGCCGTGGACATGGGCAGTGGCGCGACGGCATTGGGCGCGGGGGTCTCGTACGGCCAGGGCATCGTGGCCGAGGTGCTGGGGACCTTCCTCCTGATGCTCGCGATCATGGCGGTGGCCGTCGATCGCCGGGCGCCCAAGGGCTGGGCGGGCCTGATCATCGGACTGGCCGTCGCGGGCGCCATCCTGGTCATCGCACCCCTGACCGGTGGCTCACTGAACCCGGCGCGGACCTTCGGGCCGAACCTGGTGCAGTCCCTCTTCGGCGGCGATGTCGAATGGTCCCAGTACCCGCTGTACGTCATCGGTCCCTTCATCGGCAGCGCGGCCGCCGCGCTGGCCTACGACTTCATCGCCCGACCCCGAGACGCCCCCGAGCCCGAGCCGCGCGCCGATGATGAGTCGATGGCGGACGAGCACGGCACGAGACCCGAACCCACCGAATAAACAATCACCGGATCGCGATCACAGCGATTGTCCTCGCTCGACACCAAGCGGCCGAGGGCAGCCATCGAGAGGAAGAACCATGACGGGAAACCGTGTAGTCGTATACAAGGGCCCAGGCGAGGTAGCGATCGAGACGATCGACTACCCCAAGCTGGAACTGCCCTCCGAGGTCGCCGGCAAGATGGGTATCCAGCAGAAGGCACCCCACGCCGCCATCCTGAAACTGGTGGCCACCAATATCTGCGGCAGCGACCAGCACATGGTCCGTGGGCGCACCACCGCGCCGGTCGGCCAGTCGCTCGGTCACGAGATCACGGGCGAGGTCGTCGAGACCGGAGACGACGTGCTCTTCGTCAAGGAGGGTGACATCTGCTCGGTGCCCTTCAACATCGCGTGCGGCCGCTGCCAGATGTGCAATGAGGGCAAGACCGGTGTCTGTCTCAACGTGAACCCCGCCCGCCCCGGCGCGGCCTACGGTTACGTGGACATGGGCGGCTGGATCGGCGGGCAGGCGGAGTACGTGATGGTCCCCTACGCGGACTTCAACCTGCTCAAGTTCCCGGACCGGGACCAGGCCCTCGAGAAGATCCTCGACCTCACCATGCTCTCCGACATCTTCCCCACCGGATACCACGGCGCGTTCACCGCCGGCGTCACGACCGGTTCCACCGTCTACGTCGCGGGTGCGGGCCCGGTGGGCCTCGCCGCGGCCTTCTCGGCGCAGGTGCTCGGTGCCTCGGCGGTCATCGTGGGAGACATGAACGCCGACCGGCTGAAGCAGGCCGCCAGCTTCGGCTGCGAGACCATTGACCTGAGCCAGGAGGGCTCCCTGCCGGAACGTATCGAGCAGATCCTGGGCGTGCCCGTGGTCGATGCCGCGGTGGACGCGGTGGGATTCGAGGCCCGCGGTCACGGGGCCGATGCCGCGGAGGCACCGGCCACGGTCCTCAACGACATCATGTCGGTGACCCAGGTGGGTGGTGCCCTGGGCATCCCGGGCCTGTACGTGACCGGGGATCCGGGCGGTATCGACGAGAACGCCAAGGTCGGCCAGATCGGCGTGCAGCTGGGCACGGGCTGGGCCAAGTCCCTCTCGTTCACCACCGGTCAGTGTCCGGTGAAACGGTACAACCGGAAGCTGATGAAGCTGATCCTGGCCGACAAGGCCAATATCTCCAAGGCCGTCAATGCCACGCCCATCAGCCTGGACGATGCTCCCCGGAGCTACAAGGAGTTCGACCAGGGTGCGGCCAGGAAGTACGTGATCGATCCGCACGGGATGATCCCCGCCTAGGACGGTAAGCCCGCAGGGCGGTGAGTCGCCGGGGGCCGGGCAGTCGTCCGGCCCCCAGCGGCTCGCGCGACGCAGAGCGGATGACCGCTCAGTCGTCAGCGGGGTAGATCGACTCGACGAGCGTCCGGGCGATCGTCGTCGCCGGGTCCCGCCCATCCGGCGTGGGCGCGAGGTTCGCCCAGACCACCAGGGTGACGTCGCGGTCCGGGTCGTGGCCCATGAAGGAGTTGTAGCCCGGCAGTTCTCCGGTGTGACCATACAGTTCGCCGAACTTCGCGATCGCCAGGCCGTAGAGGGCGGACCCCGGGTGGTCCCCGCCGGTGGACTGCGGGCTCTCCATCCGCAGTCTCTGGAACTCCTCGTCGAGCAGTCGCCCCTCGGTCAGCGCCTCGACCCAGTCCGCCAGATCGTGGGCCGTCGAGATCCCGCCGCCGGCGGCCCAGCCCCAGGAGGGGTTGGCGAACGTCTGGTCGACCGGGTCGATGGCCCCCGAACGGGCCTGGTCCTGCATCCGCTCCGGCAACGCGGGGGGTGTGCCCATCGTCAGGACGTTGGAGCCGAACATGTATCCGTGCGCATAGGGCTCGGGGACCTGGTTCGACGAACGTGCTGGCAGCAGGGAGTCTGACAGGCCCAGCGGAGCGAAGAGCCGGTCGGCGAAGATCCTCTCGAGCGGCTTTCCCTCCAACTGCTCGGCCACGAGTCCCAGCAGGACGGTGTTGGTGTTCGAGTACTCCCAGCCCTCACCGGGGGCGAAGCTGGGTGGGTACTCCCACGAGATGGCCAGGAGTTCCTCGGGGTCCCAGACCCTCTCGGGGTCCGCGTCCATGGCCCGGTTCAGGCCCCGGTCGAGCGTGTAGTTGTACAGTCCGCTGCGCATCGACAGCAACTGCTCGATCGTGATGTCCTCGCCGTTGGGCACGTCCGGCCGATAGGCGGAGATGGGATCGTCGAGGTCCAGCACGCCCTCCTGCGCCAACTGCAGGATGACCGTGCCGGTCCACGTCTTGGTGTTCGATCCCACCCGTAGGTGATGGTCGGCTCGGGGTGGGAGCGCCTCGTCCGACCTGGCAGTGCCGTACGAGCCGATGACCTCCCCCTCCGGGGAGCGCAGGAGCATGAACGCACCGGGGATCTCCAGTGCGGCGGCTGCGTCCTCGAAGGTGGCCTGCAGTTCGTCGGCGTCCACGCTCACCGTGTCCGAGACGGCCGTCGGCCCGGGGGAGGGGGTGGAACAGGCCGCGGTCAGGCCCAGGACCGAGGCCATGGCGATGCCGGTCAGGACCGCAGACTCTCGCCGACGGCGTCCGGGCAGGGGAGGAACAGCGGGACGCGACATGGCGACTCCTCACGGCAGCGGCATCCTCGTCCGAAGCCTAATGAGGCACCCTGACGACGGCCAAGACTCCATCGGTCCGCGTACTGCCTCTCACTGCGGCGGCGGATCCTCACCCGCCTTCGACAGCGTGAATATCCCGTAGCGCATCGCACCGGTGCGGTAGGCCAGGATCAGGCGGGGGACGGTGACGGCGAAGACACGATGGCGTCCGCGCAGGGCGAGGCGACGGGCCTCGCGATCCAGGACCAGGGCCTTCAGCAGTCGGCGGGCGCAGATCGTCCAGGTGCGTGCGACGAGCTGGCTGACGTCCTCGTAGCCGATGACCGCAAACCCTGCTGCCCGTGCCATGGCCTCGTACTCCTCGCGCAGGCCCATCGAGGGCAGTCGCCCTTCGCGGCAGATCGGCTCCAGCAGGTGGCGAACCGTCCAGTCGCTCGCGTTGGGCTCGGCGAGCCAGGCGCAGACGACGAGGCGGCCACCGGGCGACAACACCCGATGGGCCTCGGCGAAGAACGCGGGCTTGTCGGCCATGTGCTCGCTCGACTCGATGGCCCAGGCGGCATCGGCCGAGGCGTCGGCCAGCTCGTTGGCGAACCAGTCGCGGTGATGGATCTCCACGCCGGGCGTGGGATGCGCAGCGGCGTGACGGGCCTGCCCGGCGGACAGCGTGAAACCGGTGACACGAACCCCGTACCTGGTTGCCAGCTGCCTCGCGGTCGCCCCGTACCCGCAGCCGATGTCGACGCATGCCTCACCGGGCCGGAGGTGCAACCGCTGGCCGACCGTGTCCACCAGGGCCTCGACGGCCTCGGCGGGGGTCTCTCGACCCGTCTCCCACAGCCCGTGATGGACGTGCTCACCCCACACCCGACGATAGACCGGATCCAGTTCGTCGTAGTGGTCGGCGACCGCCACCGCATTCTGGGGAATCTGGGGGACGATCACGCCGTCACGGTACACCGCCGGTCCATGCGAGCAGAAGGTCTCGGCTGACGGGCCGGCGCCGCGGATGCCGGCGTCGTGGATATTGTGCGGCCCGGCCAGTGGCGCCTAAGGTGACTCCACGATCGAGTCGCGGCCGATGACCTTCGCCCCTCGTTCGGTGACAGATGACCGGTGCCCGGTGCCCGGTGCCGCGTGTGGTGCAGACAACCCTTAGGGGGACACGGTGCAGGGTTCTCAACAGATTGTGGTCGGCGTCGACGGGTCCGAGGCTTCCGTGCAGGCCCTGCGGGAGGCCAGGACCCTGGCCGAGTCGCTGGGGTGCACGCTGAAGGCGGTCACGGCATGGGAGATGCCGGTCACGGCCGCCGAGTATCCCTACCGGCTCGAGTACAACTTCCAGGATGATGCCCGGGAGCAACTGGACGAGGCGCTGCGGGCGGCGTTCGGTGACGACCGTCCCCGGGGCCTGGAGACGGAGGTGAGGCAGGGCCCCCCGGCCCGGGTGCTGCGCGACCTCAGTGAGGGTGCCCGGATGGTGGTGGTGGGTAGCCGGGGCCACGGAGGATTCGCGGGTCTGTTGCTGGGCTCGGTGAGCTCCGCGGTGGCAGCCCATGCCACATGCCCGGTGCTCATCACGCACCGCAGCAAGGACTGACGGGAGCATCAGCCTCGGCCGCGGTGCCGGAACGTCTTGTGGAGCCCGTCCACGACCAGCAGTGCCGGGATGGCGGTGAGCGCGATGAGTGTCCCCGCCGGCGGCGGGGGCGCGTGGCCCAGTGCGTCGGCCAGCGGCGGGATGAAGAGAAAGCCCAGGAGCAGGACGCATTCGGCGGCCACGGCCCAGAGCAACAGGTGGTTCCCGGTCCAGTCGAGCCGCCAGGCAGGCCGTGTGGCACTGCGGCACCCGAAGGCGTTGGCCATCTGCGCGAGCACCACGGTGGTGAAGGCCGCCCCGGAGGCGGCGGCCAGGAGTGCAGGCGCCGGCTCGGCCCCCCAGGTCCACCCGGCCGTACCGAGCACGACCAGGAACGCGAGCATCTGGATGAGGGCCTGGGTCGGTCCCAGCACCCCGAAGACCCGGACGAGCAACGGTGCGTCCATCAGGTGGCGTCGTTCGGGCGGCTTCAGCAGGATCCGTGGCCCTGGCTTCTCCGCGCCCAGGGCCAGCGCCGGGAGGAGGTCTGTGCCGATGTCCAGGCACAGGATCTGCAGGACGCCCAGCGCCAGCGGCACGTTTCCCCCGGACAGGGCCCACACGACGAAGGGCGTGAGCTCTGCGACGTTGTCGGTGAGGTGGTAGGTCAGGAAGCGGCGGATATTGGTATAGGTGGCCCGCCCCTGCTCGACGGCGGTGATGATGGTGGCGAAGTCGTCGTCGAGGAGGACCAGGTCGGCGGCTTCCCGGGCGACGTCGGTGCCCGATGCGCCCATGGCAATGCCGATGTCGGCTTCGTTGAGCGCCGGGCCGTCGTTGACCCCGTCTCCGGTCATCGCGAGCACGTGTCCGCGGTGCTGGAGTGCGCGGGCGATGGCGAGTTTCTGCTCCGGTGAGACGCGGCTGACCACGATGCCGTCCTGGTCCAGGAGGATCCCCAGCGCTCGCTGGTCGTCGGGCAGGTCCTTGCCCTCGACGACCACGGGGGTGTCCAGGCACAGACCGGTCTGCCGGGCGATCGCCAGGGCGGTGACCGGGTGGTCCCCGGTGATCATGGCCACCTTGATGCCGGCCTGGCGGGCCTGGCGCAGGGCCGGGGGGACACTGTGCCGCGGCGGGTCCTGGAGGGCGATCAGGCCGACGAGGGTCAGGCCGTGCTCCAGCTCCGATGCGGTGGAGTCCGGTCCCGGGGGTCCCGTCCGGCCCAGGGGACGCCGGGCCACGGCCAGGACGCGCAGGCCGCGGGCGGCCATGCCGGACAGGACCCTCGCGGCCCGGCCCACCTGGTCACGGTCGAGGCACAGGTCCAACACGTTCTCCGGGGCACCCTTGACCAGGAGTTCACCCCTGACGACGACCGACTCCCGGCGCCGGTCCGGGTCGAATCCGAACCGCCGGGTGACGGGGGCGGTCTGCAGGCCGCCGGGACCCGTCAGCCGGTGCGCCAGGGCATCGAGTGCGGCCTCCATGGGGTCGCCGTCGGGCAGCCAGTCCTCCCCGTGCTGACGGATGCGCCCCCGCGACGCGGCCCGGGCCGCCCACGCCGCGTCGGTCGCGGCGCTACGGGCCGGTGGTGGTCCGTCCACCGTCGCCTCGGGGTGATATCCCTCGCCGTCGACCAGGACGGTTCCGGCCGGGGTCCAGACCTCGACGACGTTCATCCTGTTCTGGGTCAGCGTCCCGGTCTTGTCCGTGCAGATGAACGTCGTCGATCCCAGCGTCTCCACTGCCTGCAGGTTCCTCACCAACGCGTTGCGCCCGGCCATCCGCTGGGCTCCCATGGCCAGTGACAGGGTCACCGTGGGCAGCAGTCCCTCGGGGATCATCGCCACCGCCACACCGATGGCGAAGAGGAACGCATCCCTCAGCGGTGTTCCCGCCAGAAGCGAGACGCCGCAGAAGACGCCACCCAGGCCCAGGGCCACCGAGGAGAGGATGCGAACGATGCGTCGTAACTCGCGTTGCAGCGGCGTGGGCGGCGGAACCGCCTGGCTCGTCAGGGCGGTGATGGCCGCCAGGCGGGTCGCCGCCCCCGTCGCGGTGGCCTCTGCCTGGGCCGACCCGTTGGCCAGGAACGTGCCCCCGAAGCCGTCGCTTCCCGTTCCCTTGGCCACGGGCATGCTCTCCCCGGAGAGCATGGACTCGTCCACGGTGCAGCTGTCGGCCTCGACGAAGCGCACGTCGGCAGGCAACCGGTCACCGGCGGTGAGGATGATGACGTCACCGGGCACCACCTCGGAGGCGGGAATCGGCATGCGCCGGCCATCCCGACGGACCGTGACCTGGGCGGGCAGGAGCTCCCGGAGCCGCGCGGCGGCCTGGGCGGCCCGTTCCTCCTGGGCGAAGGCGAACACGCCGTTGATCACCACCACGGCGATCACCGCGATCGACAGCTGCGGCATGCCCGCCACCCACGCCAGCCCGGCTGCACCCCAGAGCAGCACGGCGAAGAAGTGCGTGAACTGGCCCGCGAACCGGCGCCACCCGGGTACCTGATGGATGCGGGGGAGCTCGTTGGGTCCGGCCTGACCCAGTCGCCTGGCAGCCTCCGCCGAGGTCAAGCCAGGAGGTGAGGCCTCACGGTCTGCGGTGTCCATGGGGGGAGGGGCCTATCCGCGAGCCCTGTGCCCGGTGCGCGGGCCGTGCGTTGAACGCTCCATCGTGATCGCGTCAGCCTGGGTCGTCCGCCGTCGGTGCCCGCGGCCTCAGGCGTGCTCCGCGACGTAGGCGATGAGGGCGGCCACGGTGCCGACCCGTCCGTAGTCGCTTTCGGGAACATCGACGCCGGCGCGGCGCGCCAGGTGCTCCACCAGGGCCAGGAAGTCGAGTGAATCCAGTTCGAGGTCCTGACGGAGCCGGGAACGGTCATCGAGACCATCGGTCTCGACGTCGGGGGCCACCTGCGAGATCGCCGCGTACACCGCCGCGCGAGCGTCGTGCTCGTTCATAGCTCCTCCGGTCTCTGCAGCACGTCGTTGATGAGGTCGAGGAAGCGCCCCCCGCGCAGGCCGTCGCTGACGCGGTGGTCGGCCGAGAGGGTGGCGTTGACGGCCTGGTGCACCGTGAGCATGCCGTCCTGGGCCCAGGGCCTCTCCCGGACGCGGCCGAAGCCGACGAGCGCCACCTGCGGGGGATAGATCACCCCGTACACGGTGTCGACGCCGAGTTCGCCCAACGCGGTGACGGTGAGGGTCGGGTCCGCGATCTCCGCGCGGCGCAGGTGTCCGGTGCGGGCACGGGTGACGACGTCGCGCAGTCGTTCCATCATCTGGTCCACGGTCAGCGTGTCCGCGGCGTGGATCGCCGGGGCGACCAGCCCGCCCTCCCGCAGCGCGACGGCCACGCCCAGGTGTACGACTGGACTGGGCCGGAACCGTGCCTCGGTGTAGAAACCGTTGAGCTCCGGCACCTGACGGGCTGCCAGGGCCGAGGCCTTGAGCAACAGGGCAGCCGGGACCAATCGGGTGGAGACGGGCCGCTGGGCGTTGACCGCGTGCATCCAGGTCAGGGCCGCCTGCAGGTCGATGGTGGTTCCCAGGTAGTAGTGGGGGATGGTCTTCTTCGAGCGGGACATCAGCGTCCCGATCCTGCGGCGCAGTCCGGTCGCACGCTGCCCCGGGTCAGCTGGCCCCGGCGTCGGCCCCGGGCCGTTCTGCGCCCCGGGACGCCCCTCGGCTCCCGTGGGCTCGTTCCCCTTCGCCGCGCGAAGGATGTCACCACCCGTGACGGCTCCGTGCGGGCCGGTGCCCGCAACGTTCGCCTCGTCGACGCCGAGCTCACCGGCCAGTCGGCGCGCTCGCGGTGAGACGCGAACCGACCGGACGGCGCCGGCGTCGGTCCGCTGCTCCGCCGCGGCGCGCTCCACGTCTGCCCGGGTGACGTGACCGGCCTTGCCGGTGCCGGTGATCCGGGTCAGGTCCAGGCCGAGGCCGCGGGCCAGGCGACGGACCGGCGGCGTGGCCGACGGCACCCTCGCCCCCGGTGACGGGGTCGTCTGCTCCGGTTCGACCTCGGCCTCGGGGACGGGCGTGCTGACCGGAGCAGTCGCCGGAGGAGCCATGACCGAGGCCGGCGTGGGCGTGATGCGGGCCATCGGCGTGCCGACGGTGAGCGTCTCACCGGGTGCGGCGAGCAACTCGGCGATGACGCCGTCCTCGAAGGACTCGACATCCATCACGGTCTTCTCGGTGTCCACGGTGGCCATCACGTCACCGCGGCGGACGTGGTCACCGGGGGTGACCAGCCATTCCACCAGCGTGCCCCGCTCCATGTCCGCCCCCAGCGAGGGCATCCGGAACTCACCCACCACCGCCCACCGCCTGCCGGGCCGCGGCCACCACCCGCTCCGCGCTGGGCAGGGCGGCCAGTTCGAGGTCACGGGCGTAGGGTATCGGGACTTCAGCGCTGCAGACCCGTCCCACCGGGGCGTCGAGCTCGTAGAAGGCCGACTCGGTGATCCGCGCGCTGATCTCAGCGGACAGACTGCCGCTGCGCCAGCCCTCGTCGACCACGACGGCCCGGTGGGTCTTGACCACGGTGGCCAGGATCGCCGCGTCGTCCAGGGGGCGCAGCGTCCTCAGGTCCAGGACCTCGGCCTCGATGCCCTCGGCGGCCAGACGGTCGGCGGCCTCGAGCGTCAGCGGCAACGTCCCCCCGTAGGTGATCAGGGAGACGTCACCGCCCTCACGCCGGACCGCGGCCGCATGGATGTCGACGGGTCCGGCGTCCTCGGCGAGCTCACTGGACAGGTTGTACAGCGAACCGTGCTCGAAGATCAGGACGGGGTCCGGGTCCTCCAGGGCCGTCCACAGCATGCCCCGAGCGTCCTCCACGGTGGCCGGGGTGAGGATGCGCAGGCCCGGCACGTGGGCGAACCAACCCTCCAGGCTGTGGGAGTGCTGGGCCCCCAGCTGGCGTCCGGCCCCGGTCGTCGTGCGGATCACCAGGGGCACGTTGAACTGCCCGCCGGACATGTGCAGCAGCGTCGCGGCGTTGTTCACGATCTGGTCCAGTGCCAGCAGGCTGAAGTTGACCGTCATGATCTCCACGATCGGCCGCATCCCGTTCAGCGCGGCCCCGATGCCGGCCCCGACGAAGGCGGACTCCGACAGGGGGGTGTCACGGATCCGTTCGGGTCCGAACTCCTCGAACAGGCCGAGGCTGACGGCGAAGCACCCGCCGTAGGCGCCGACGTCCTCGCCCATCAGGAAGACCCGGTCGTCCTGCAGCAACGCCTCGCGGATCGCGGTGCGCATCGCCTCCCGGTAGGTCGTCTCCATGTCCTCACCGCTCGCTGTAGACGAACCGTTGCAGGTCGCCCAGGGGCTCGGGAGCCCCTGACTCGGCGAACCGGACGGCCGCCGCCATCTCCGCGGCCACCTCGCGGTCCAGCGCGTTCCAGTCGTCCTCGGTGAACCGGCCCGTCTCCTCGAGGGCGCGGCGGAGCGTCAGGATGGGATCCCGCTCGGTCCATCGGGCGACCTCCGTCTTGTCCCGATAGCGTTCGGGGTCGAACATCGAGTGGGCCCGGAACCGGTAGGTGCGCAGTTCCAGGAAGTGTGGGCCGCCGCCGGCCCGCACGGCGTCCACGGCCCGCCGGGCCGATTCCTCGACCGCGAGCACGTCCATCCCGTCGACGCTCCAGGCCGGCAGCTCATAGGCCGCGGCCTTGAGGGCCAGGTCCGTCTGGGACTGTGAGCGGGCCAGCGCCGTGCCCATGGCATAGAGGTTGTTCTCGCAACAGAAGAGGACGGGCAACCGCCACAGCGCGGCCAGGTTCAGGCTCTCGTGGAACTCACCCTCGGCGGCCGCGCCCTCGCCGAAGAAGCACGCCGTCACCCGGGACCGGCCGGCCATCCTGTCCGCCAGGGCCAGGCCGACCGCCAGGGGCAGCCCTCCGGCGACGATCGCATTGCCTCCGTAGAAGTGCGTGGCGGCGTCGAACAGGTGCATGGATCCACCCCGTCCGCGGCAGCATCCCTGCACGTGACCGTACATCTCGGCCAGGATCGCCCCGGCCGAGACGCCGCGCAGCAGCGCGTGTCCGTGTTCACGGTAGGTGGCCACCACGGCGTCCTCGGGGCCGAGCGTGGACATGATGCCCGCCGCCACGGCCTCCTCGCCGATGTAGACGTGGAGGAATCCCCGGATCCTCGCCGCGCTGTAGAGCTCGACGCACTGCTCCTCGAGACGGCGGACCCGCAGCATCTGGCGCAGCAGGTCCCCGGCGGCCACCGCGTCGGCCGGGGGCCTGGCGTGTGGTTTCCCGGCGGTCATCCCTGCACCTCCACGGTCGATACGTCGCCCTCGGGCAAGCCGAGTTCGCGGGCCTTGAGCAGCCGGCGCAGGATCTTGCCGCTGCGGGTCCGGGGGAGCGCGGGCGTGAAGTCCAGGAGGCGTGGTGCCACGGCAGGCCCCAACCGACGGCGGGCGAAGCCGATGATGTCCATGCGCAGTTCGTCACTGGGGACGTGTCCCGGACGCAACTCGACGAAGGCCTTGACCACCTCTCCGGCCACGGCGTCGGGCAGGCCGACGACCCCGGCCTGGGCCACTGCGACATGTTCCATCAGCAGGCTCTCGACCTCGAAGGGGCCGATCAGGTGACCGGAGGACTTGATGACGTCATCACCGCGGCCCACGAACCAGTAGTACCCGTCGGCGTCACGGCGGGCCAGGTCGCCGGTGAGGTACCAGCCGGCCACGAAACACCTGCGGTACCGCTCCTCCTCGCCCAGGTATCCGCGGAACATGGACGGCCACCCCGGACGCAACGCCAACTCGCCCACGGCGTCCGGATCGGTGACCAGGGCGGCCCGGTCATCGTGCAGTACCGGCTCGCCCTGCTCGTCCCGCGCGATGAGGGCCGCCTCGACCCCGGGCAGGGGCCGTCCCATGGAACCGGGGCGGATGGGCAGGGCCGGCAGGTTGGCGATCATGATGCCCCCCGTCTCGGTCTGCCACCAGTTGTCATGGACGGGATGACCGAGGACCTCCTGGCCCCAGACGACCACTTCCGGGTTCAACGGTTCCCCGACACTGGCCACGAACCGCAACGCGGACAGGTCCTGACCGCGGGCGGCCTCGTCGCCGGCCTTCATGAGCATCCGCAGCGCTGTCGGGGACGTGTACCAGACCGTGACCCGATGCTCCGCCAGGATCCGGTACCAGCGCAGCGGGTCCATCTCCTCCTCGTCCACGACGGTGGTGATGCCGTGGACCAGCGGGGCGATGATGCCGTAGGACATGCCGGTGACCCAGCCCGGGTCCGCGGTGCACCAGTAGAGGTCCTCGGGGTGCAGGTCCAGGGCGAAACGTCCCGTGGCGTGGTGTGCGACCACCGCCTCGTGGACATGGACGGCCCCCTTGGGCCTGCCGGTGGTGCCGCTGGTGAAGTGCAGCAGTGCCATGTCCTCGGGCCGTGTCCTGGCGGTGCTCCCGTAGGGTGGTGCCCGGTGCATCAGGTCCTGCAGGTCCAGGGTCCCCGGTTCCGCATGGCCCTCGGCATCCACGAGCAGGACGTGCTTGAGGCCGGGCAACCCCTCGCGGACCGGCACGATCTTCTTGCGGTAGAGGGCACGGGTGGTCACCAGCACACGGGCATCGCCGAGTTCCAGGCGCATCCGCACCGGCTCCGGGCCGAACGCGGAGAACAGCGGACAGAAGACACCGGCGTGCTTCAGCGTCCCCAGCACGGCCGCATACAGTTCCGGTCGGCGCCCCAAGACGGAGAACACCCGTTCCCCGGCACCGACGCCCAGGCCCCGGAGCACACTGGCGAACCGATCCACCTGCTCGGCCAGGTCGGTGTACGTCAGCGACCGGACGCTGCCGTCCGGACCGACGAACCGCAGCGCCTCGTGACCGGCACGCGGGCCCGCCGCATGGCGATCGACGGCCTCATAGGCGATGTTCAGGCCGCCGCCCGGCAACCCGGACAGCTGCTGCCGGGCCTGCTGCCAGCTGAAGCCGGCGCAGGCCGTGCCGTAGTCCTCGAGGTTGGGCCGCACTGGCCATGACAGGGGGTCCTTGGGGATCTCCTGCCATCGCGTGACCGGCCCGGGTGGTGCAACCATGGTCTGGACGGCTTTCCGAAGCGGAACGGGAACAGGCAGACGGTGGGACTGTCCTGGTCCATAGGGTGGTGGCTGGGATGGGCCGCGTCAAGGTTCCACGTCGACCCGTCACGGCTGGTTCCCGACGGGATCCGCGGGCGGTGACGGTGGCCTCGGCACCAGGGGGATGACCGTGCGGAACTTCCCGCCGGGGCCCTGCTCGGGTGGCTCGGTGTCCTGCTCCACCGCGACGTCCGGCAGGCCCAGGTCGGCCAGCAGCTCGGTGAGCCCGGCCAGCGCCGCCGCCCAGGCCTGGACGGGATCGGAGCCGGGTGCCGGCAGCAGCCGCAGCGACAGACTGGTGGGAGTGGTCTGGAGCACCTGGAACAGCTCCACCCCGGGGACGCGGTCGACGACGGTGCCCAGCGCGAGCGGCGGCACCGCGATCACGTCCTCGCCGCTCGCCGTGCGGAAGGTGAGGACGTCCGAGGCCCGCCCCTGGACGCGGATGGCCGGGGAAGGATTGCCGCACCCGCAGGGGTCGGGCCTCACCAGCAACCGGTCGCCGACGTCATAGCGGATGACCGGCTGGACCCGGTTGGCGAGGTTCGTCATCAGCACCGTGTGCGAGACGACTCCCGGTGGCACGGGGCGGTGTTCGGCATCCACCGGCTCGACGATCACCCAGTCCTCCAGCAGGTGCAACCAGCCCTCCGGGCAGCTGGACGCGGCGTAACCGGACTCCGTGCACCCGTAGACCTCCCGCACCGGCGCCCCGAAGGCCCGCCCGAGGCGGGTTCGTTCGGCGGACGCCAGGCCCTCGGCGGTGCTGAGCACCAGCACCGGACTGATCCGTAGCCGGCCCGCCTCCTGCTCGGTGGCGAGCAGGCG
>JAPFFX010000214.1 GCA_026645375.1 Citricoccus sp. WCRC_4
GCCGCCCCGCGGCCGGTGCCCGTCGTGCGCGAGGCGGCCCCGCCGTCGCCGTCCCGCGCGCCGGAGCGCAGGTCCCGGGTGACCCGCCGGCGCAGGGAAGGCAGGGTCTGGCCGAACGAGATCGACTTCTCGAACTTCTCGGCGTCCCGTTCGGCGCGCCACCGCGGGTGGTAGAGGTACTGGGTGCGTCCGGCGTCATCCACTCCGGTGGCCTGGATGTGGGAGTTCTCCTCGGCGGCGATCCACACCTGGTTCCAGGCCGGCGGGATCGCCAGTCCCCGGATCCGTTCGAGGGTGTCCTCGCGGGTGATCCGGCGGCCGTTGGCCCCCCAGTAGGTGAATCCCCGCCCCGCCCGGCGCCGGGTGTACCCACCGGTGCCGGGCGAGACCGTCTTCAGCCGCGGCACCTCAGGCGCTCTTGCGTCGCGAGGACGAGGTGCCGGTCTTCTTCCGCGTGGACCGGCCGGAGGACTTCGTCGCCGTCGTCTTCGCGGACTTCGCCGAGCCCTTCTCCGAGCCCTTCTCCGAGGTCCCCCCGGAGGAGCCCTTCCGGCCCGAGGCGGCGGACTTCCTCGAGGCCCCGGACGTGCGCGACGTCGAGGTGCTCTTCGCGGACCCAGGCCTCCCGGACCCGGTGGACCTGCCGCTCTTGGCGGTCCCGGTGGACCGGGACGAGCGGCCCCTGCCGCGCTTGCGGTCCAGGGAGGCCTTGAGCGCCTCCATCAGGTCGATGACCTCGGCGTCCTCGCCCGAGTCGTCGTCGGAACCGGTTGCCCCGAAGGTCGCCTCGGTGTCCAGGGAATCGCCCTGCTCGAGCTTGGCGTCGATCAGCTTGCGCAGCTCCACCTGGTAGGTGTCCTCGAACTCCTCCGGCGTGAAGTCGGAGGCGAACTGGTCCACGAGCGCCTTGGCCAGCTTCTTCTCCTTGGGGCTGATCCTGGCCCGGGACCGGGTGGCGGGGAAGTCGACCTCCCGGATCTCGTCCGCCCAGTGCATGCCCTGCAGCACCAGCACGTCATCCTGCACCCGCAGCACGCCCAGCCGGGTCTTCTGCCGCAGCGCGAAGGTGACGATCGCGGTGCGGTCCGTGGACTCCAGGGCCTCGCGCAGCAGCAGGTAGGACTTGGGGGACTTGCCCTGCGGTTCCAGGAAGTAGCTCTTCTCCAGCGTCACCGGGTCCACCTGGTCGGAGGGGACGAACTGGACCACCTCGATCTCGTCGTTGGTGGCCTCGGGGAGGGCCTCGAAGTCCTCCTCGTGGATCACCACGGTCTGGTCACCGTCGTCGTAGGCCTTGTCGATGTGCTCGTAGTCGATCTTCTTCCCGCACACCTCGCACCGGCGCTGGTACCGGATCCGGCCGCCGTCGGCATCGTGGACCTGGTGGAAGGACACGTCGTGGTCGGTGGTGGTGGAGTATGCCTTGACAGGGACGTTCACCAGACCGAAAGTGATAGATCCAGACCAAATGGCTCGCATGGCGGTCAGCATATGCGGCCACCGGGGGGTCGCGGGAGGGCACGTGGCACGGACAACCCGCCAGACCTACACCGTGGGGCAGAGATCCCTCTCCGTCTCCAACCTCGACAAGGTCCTGTACCCGGCCACCGGCACAACCAAGGCCGAGGTGATGCGCTACTACCTCGGGGTCGCCGACGTGCTCATCCCGCAGGTCGCCCGTCGGCCGGTCACCCGCAAGCGCTGGGTCGACGGCGTGGGCACCCAGGACCGGCCCGGCACCGTGTTCTTCCGCAAGGACCTCGAGGACTCCGCCCCGGCCTGGATCCCCACCGGACGGATCGTCCACGCGGAGCGGACCAACACCTACCCGCTGGCCGACGAACCGGCCGTGCTGGCCTGGTTCGCCCAGGTCGCGGCCCTGGAATTGCACACCCCGCAGTGGCGCTTCGGCCGCAACGGCCAGCCGCGCAACCCGGACCGGCTCGTGCTGGACCTGGACCCCGGCGAGGGCGCCGGACTGGCCGAGTGCGCCGAGGTGGCCCGGCTGTGCCGTGACCTGCTGACGGACATGGGACTGGAGGCCTACCCCGTCACGTCCGGGTCCAAGGGCATCCACCTGTACGCGGGGCTGGACGGCAGGCACAACTCCGAGGCCATCAGTACGGTCGCCCACGAACTGGCCCGCGCCCTGGAGGCCGACCACCGTGACCTCGTGGTCTCGGCGATGAAGCGGTCCCTGCGCGCCGGCAAGGTGTTCGTGGACTGGAGCCAGAACAGCGCCTCCAAGACGACGGTCAGCCCCTACTCGCTGCGCGGGCGGGAGCGTCCCTGGGTGGCCGCGCCCCGGACCTGGGAGGAACTGGAGGACCCTGGGCTGCGCCACCTCGAGTTCGAGGAGGTCCTGGAGCGGGTGGCCGGGGGCCTGGACCCGATCGCCCCGCTGGGCTGGGCGCCGGACGGACCGGACGGCGGGGACGACGGGGACGACAGTGGCGCGGGTGCGGACAGCGGCACCGCCGAGGCCATCGACCGGCTGTCGAGGTACCGGTCCATGCGCGACCCGGGCAAGACCGCCGAACCGGTCCCGGCCCAGCCTCCGGTCGAGCAGGAGTTCGGTGAGGGGCAGCTGCCCAGCTTCGTGATCCAGGAGCACCACGCCCGCCGCCTGCACTGGGACTTCCGGCTGGAGCACTCCGGGGTGCTGGTGTCCTGGGCCGTGCCGAAGGGC
>JAPFFX010000235.1 GCA_026645375.1 Citricoccus sp. WCRC_4
GTGTGCTACATCACTGCAGTTGTGCACAACGTGCAGTCGTGCAAAAATATGACTCATGACCCCTGCGGATACCCTCTCCCTGCGCGAGCGCAAGAAGCTCGAGACGTGGAACCTCATCCACGGCGCCGCCGCAGGACTCGCCCTGGACGAGGACATCCCCTGCGTGACGGTCGAGGCCATCGCCAGCGAGGCCGGAGTGTCCCAGCGGACGTTCTTCAACTACTTCCCGACCAAGGAGGACGCCATCCTCGGCGTCCGCAGCCCCCAGCCCCCGGAACTGCCCGAGGGATTCCTGGACGGGAACGACCTGCTGCGCCGCACCACCGAGCTGATGCTCGGCGTCAGCCGCAGTGCCTATGCCGACGGCGACGTCGAGCGCCGGGGCCGGTTGTTCGCCAAGTTCCCGCACCTGCTCATCCGGCGCCGGGAACTGTCCCTGGAGTGTGAGGACCTCGTGCAGCGTGCGCTCGCCGCGGCGATGGCGAACCATCCTGAGTGGTCGCAGGGGCTGCACGGGCACGGAGTCGAGGACACCGCCCGGATGCTGACCACCGCGGCGGGCACCCCGCTGCGCTACGCGATCATGGCCCAGGGCCCGCTGCCCACCGGACAGCTGGAGCCGGAGGCCGTCCTCGACGCGATCGAACTGTTCCAAGACCTCTACAGGAAGCTTTCATGACCGACGCCCCCCGCGAACGCCACCGAAGTCCCGCCGCCACCCCGACTGACGCCCTCGACTCCGACGCCGGGGCCGCCCCGAAGCGGGCCGCCTCCGGGTCGACGATCCCCCCGGGAACCCTCGTCCCGCTCTTCGTCGGCCTGATGCTGGCGATGCTGCTGGCCGCGCTGAACCAGACGGTCTTCGCCACGGCGCTGCCCACGATCGTGGGCGAGCTCAACGGGGTGAGCCAGATGGTGTGGGTCATCACCGCCTACATCCTGGCCACCACCATCGTCATGCCGATCTACGGCAAGGTCGGCGACCAGATCGGCCGCAGGCCGCTGCTCATCGCCGCCATCAGCCTGTTCATGGTCGGCTCCGTGGTCGGCGGCCTGGCCGGGGACATGGGCATGCTGATCCTGTCCCGCGTCATCCAGGGCATCGGCGGCGGTGGCCTGATGATCCTGGCCCAGGCGGCCATCGCCGACGTGGTCCCGGCCCGGGAGCGCGGCAAGTACATGGGCGTCATGGGCGGGGTGTTCGCCCTGGCCTCCGTGGTGGGGCCCCTGCTCGGCGGCTGGTTCACGGACGGACCCGGTTGGCGCTGGGCCTTCTGGATCAACATCCCGATCGGCGTGCTGGCCCTGCTGGCCGCGATCTTCTTCCTCAAGCTGCCCCGCCACCAGCACGGTCGCCCGACCCTGGACTGGTACGGCATGTCCCTGATCGCCGTCGCCACCACCGCCCTGGTCCTGGTCACCACCTGGGGCGGCGGCACCTACGCCTGGTCCGATCCGGTCATCCTGGGCCTGATCGCCGTCACCGTCGTGGCCGCCGTCGTCTTCGTGCTGGTCGAACGGCGCACCGCCGAACCCCTGATCCCGATGTCCCTGTTCCGCGAGCCCAACTTCGTGCTGACCACCGTGGCCGGCCTGTTCATCGGCGTGGCCATGTTCGGCGCCCTGGGGTACATGCCCACGTACCTGCAGATGTCCTTCGGCCTGGAGGCCTCCGTCGCCGGGCTGGCGATGATCCCCATGATGGGGGCCATGCTGCTCACCTCCACGGCGTCCGGGGCGCTGATCTCCCGGTACGGCAAGTACAAGTGGTATCCCGTGGCGGGTGCCCTGGTCATCGCCGTCGCCCTGGTCCTGTTGTCCCTGATGGACCCGCACCAGCCCCTCTGGATGGCCTGCGGCTACATGGGACTGCTGGGGGTGGGCCTCGGCCTGGCCATGCAGAACCTCGTGCTGATCGTGCAGAACACCTTCCCGGTCACCATGGTCGGCACCGCCACGGCCTCCAACAACTACTTCCGCCAGATCGGTGCCACCCTGGGCTCGTCCCTGGTCGGCAGCCTCTTCGCCTCGCGGCTGGCCGGGCTGCTGACCGAGCGCCTGCCCTCTGCGGGCGCCGGCCAGATGGGCAGTGCGGAGTCCCTGACGCCGGCTGCGGTGTCCGCACTGCCGGATCCGCTGCATGACGTGGTGATCACCGCCTACTCGGATGCCCTGACCCCGATCTTCCTGTGGATCGCGCCGCTGGGCCTGCTCGCCGCCGTCCTGCTGGTGTTCGTCACGGAGAAGCCGCTGGCCACCCGGATCGAGCGGACGGTGGAGTCCGAGCCGCTGGCCACGGGCAGCCTCTCGATCGTCATGCCCGGTCCGAACCACGAGGCCGCGAGTGACGCCGCGCCCGAGCGGAGCCCTGCGCCCGCCCTGCGGGCCCGGTAGCGCCGTCGTCGTCCACCGGTCGCACCGTCGTCCCCGGTTGCGCGGTCAGCCGGCCGGCGCGGATCTTCACGGCGGTGTTGCCAGGAACGCAACCCACCGCTAGGGTGTGAGCGCAGTCACAACCGAAGAGCCGTTGAGTGCGGCGGGAGAGTCCCGTCCAGCGGCACCGGTCGGGCGCCGTAGGAGCAAATCCTCCCCAGGAAACTCTCAGGCCCCCGTACCGCCGCATCGAGGCACATCTGGAAAGAAGCGCGGCATCCTCCGCGCTCGCCGAAGGAGCAAGTCCCGCCCGGGTGGGATGGAAACTCTCAGGCCGAGCTACAGATCGGGGAGGAACACACAGACCGCGCGGTGACACCGCGCAGAAGCCTGGAGTTCCGCCATGCCGATCACCCCCGTTCTTCCGGATGCCTCCGCCCTGCCCGGCGTCGCCTTCGCCGACCGCACGGTCAGTCCAGCCCGGCGCGCGGCCCTCGCCGTGGCCGCTGCCCACCCGGATCTCGAGTCGATCGGAGCCGGGCGCTGAGGCCCGGGACAACACCATGACCATCAGCGTTTTCGACCTGTTCACCGTCGGCATCGGCCCCTCGAGCTCGCACACCGTCGGCCCCATGCGGGCCGCGCGTCGGTTCGCCGAGACCCTGGCCGCCGGGGACCTCCTGGACCAGACCGCCGACCTGCGGCTGGACATCTACGGATCCCTCGCGGCCACCGGTCGCGGCCACGGCACCTTCACCGCGATCCTGCTCGGGCTGGAGGGCTACGATCCTGAGCTCATCCTGCCCGACCGGGTCGAGGAGCGGCTGGCCGACATCGCCTCCACCGGCACGCTGCGCCTGTGCTCTGCCCTCGGCGCGGGCAAGGACATCCCCTACGGGGTGCAGGACATGGTGCAGCACCCCCTGACCGTGCTCGATCGGCACACCAACGGCATGCGGTTCCAGGCGCTGGACGCCGGCGGCTCCGTCCTGGCGGATGAGACCTGGTTCTCGGTGGGTGGCGGCTTCATCGTCCGCGAAAACGAGGAGGGCTCCGGCGGGGACCAGCAGGAGGCCTCCGGGACCACGGTGCCGCACCCGTTCCGCACCGCCCAGCAACTGCTGGAGCACTGCCACGCCACCGGCATGGACATCAGCGACGTGATGCTGGCCAACGAGCGGACGCGGCGCACCGAGGACGAGATCCGCGCCGGACTGCTGCACATCTGGACCGTGATGGAGGAGTGCAAGGACTCGAGCCTGCGGCGCACCGGCCTGCTGCCGGGTGGGCTGAACGTCGCCCGCCGGGCCCCGGAATGGCACCGCCGCCTGCGCGCCGAGGACCCGGACCGGGACCCGAAGTTCTGGCAGGAGTGGGTCAACCTGGTCGCGCTGGCGGTCAACGAGGAGAACGCCTCGGGCGGCAGGGTCGTCACCGCCCCCACCAATGGCGCCGCCGGCATCATCCCGGCGGTGCTGTTCTACGCCACCCACTACTCCCCGGCGGCCCTCGATGCAGCCGCCGAGGGGCCCGAGGCACTCCGGGCCGCGCGGGAGAAGATCGTCACCCGGTTCCTCCTGGCCGCCGCGGCGGTGGGCGTGCTGTACAAGGAACAGGCTTCCATCTCGGGTGCCGAGGTCGGCTGCCAGGGTGAGGTCGGCTCCGCCTCCTCCATGGCGGCAGCCGGCCTGGCGGAGATCCTGGGCGGTTCCCCCGCCCACGTGGAGAACGCCGCGGAGATCGCCATGGAGCACAACCTCGGCCTGACCTGCGATCCCATCGGCGGACTCGTGCAGATTCCCTGCATCGAGCGCAACGCGATCGCCGCGGCCAAGGCGATCAACGCCGCCAAGATGGCGATGTGGGGTGACGGCACCCACCGGGTCAGCCTGGACGAGGTCATCGTCACCATGCGGGAGACCGGCAAGGACATGAGCCACAAGTACAAGGAGACTGCCCTCGGAGGGCTGGCCGTCAACGTCGTCGAGTGCTGAGACACCACGCTCCCGGGGGATAATCCTTCGGGCACGACTCCGGATCACCGTCCGGGTCCATCCCGCGCCCACACACCGATCACCACTGGGAAGAGGCTCACTCATGAGCGAAGACCCGCACGCGCCCCACCTCGAGCGGGCACTGTCCAACCGGCACATCCAACTGATCGCCATCGGCGGCGCGATCGGCACCGGCCTGTTCATGGGCTCGGGCAAGACCATCGCGGTCGCCGGGCCGTCGGTCATCTTCGTCTACATGATCATCGGCTTCATGCTGTTCTTCGTCATGCGCGCCATGGGCGAGCTGCTGTTGAGCAACACGCGGTACAAGAACTTCTCCGACTTCGCCGGGGACATCCTGGGGCCCTGGGCGGCCTTCTTCACCGGCTGGACGTACTGGTTCTGCTGGGTGGTCACCGGCATCGCCGACGTCGTGGCGATCGCCCACTACGTCTCCTACTGGTGGGCCGACCTGCCGTTGTGGATCCCGGCCATCGCGTGCATCCTGCTGCTGCTGGCGCTCAACCTGCCCTCGGTGAAGGCCTTCGGCGAGACCGAGTTCTGGTTCGCCCTGATCAAGATCGTCGCCATCCTCGCACTGATCGTGGTCGGCCTGGGCATGATCATCACCGGCTTCGAGTCGGACGGCACCCGGGCCGCGTTCTCCAACCTGTGGACCGAGGGCGGGATGTTCCCCACGGGCTTCATGGGCTTCGTCGCCGGTTTCCAGATCGCGGTGTTCGCCTTCGTGGGCATCGAACTGGTGGGCACCACGGCCGCCGAGGCCAAGGACCCGGAGAAGAACCTGCCCCGGGCCGTCAACTCCATCCCGGTCCGCATCCTGCTGTTCTACGTGGGCGCCCTCATCATCCTGATGGCCGTGAAGCCCTGGACCGCCTACAGCGCCGAGGAGTCCCCGTTCGTGGGCATGTTCGCGCTGGCCGGTCTCGTCGGCGCCGCCGGCGTGGTGAACTTCATCGTGCTGACCTCCGCCACGTCCTCGGCCAACTCCGGGATCTACTCGACCTCCCGCATGATCTACGGCCTGGCCCAGGAGGGTGACGCACCGCGGGCCTTCGGCCGGCTGTCCTCGCGGAAGGTGCCCAAGAACGCGCTGCTGTTCTCCTGCATGTTCCTGCTGGCCGGCGTCGCCCTGCTCTACGCCGAGGGCGGCGTGGCCGAGGCGTTCACCCTGGTGACCTCGGTGTCCGCCCTCTGCTTCATGTTCGTCTGGTCGATCATCCTCATCAGCTACGTCGTCTACCGGCACCGCCGTCCCCAGTTGCACGCGGTCAGCGCGTTCAAGATGCCCGGTGGGACGTTCATGCCGTACGTCGTCCTGGCGTTCTTCGCGTTCATCATCTGGGCGCTGACCACCCAGGCCGACACCCTGGCCGCCCTGGTCGTCACCCCGCTGTGGTTCGTCGCCCTCGGCATCGGGTACCTCGTCTTGCGCCGCAACCCGGAGCACGCCGCCACGCGCGCCCTGCACGAGGCCCAGGTCCGCCGGGAGCTGGAGGAGCGGGACGCCTACCTGGAGGACCAGGAGCTGAGGGAGTTCACGTACGTGTCCTGACGGTCACTCCGCGCGGTGCGCGTCCGCTCCGCCCACCCCGGTGCGGTGCGCGTCCGCCCGGTGGGCGTCCGCCCGGGGGGCGGCCGCGCGACCGCCGCGCCGGCGTCCCCGCCGTACCCGCTCGAGTCCCGGGTTCACCCCTGCGTTGTGTCGGATTCCTGGCGCCGGGCGAGTGCCCGCATCTCGGCGGCGCTGTCCAGGGCCTGCC
>JAPFFX010000188.1 GCA_026645375.1 Citricoccus sp. WCRC_4
CCAGCCACCCGACCGCCGTCAGCGTGGGGACGCGGCACCGCCGCCCGTGAGGATCTCCTCCATCCCGGCGCGCTCCGGCGTGGACAGGTAGCGCTCCAGGGAGTCGTCGAGCTCCTGCAGCCACGTGGTGTGGTGCTCCGCGGCCATGGTCCCGGTCATCACCGAGCGATGCGGCTTGTCCCGGTAGGTGAGGATGTTCTCCTTCTTGTCCTGCTTCCAGGCCAGGAAGATCCGCACGACCTCATCCAGGTCGAACATCGGATAGTCCGTGGCCTCGATGAGGTCGCGGATGTAGTCGGCCTGGAAGCGCACGTCGTCAGCATCGTCGCCGAGGCCCTGGAAGCGCGTGCGCCACTGCTTCAGGTGGGCGGCCCGTTCTTCGGCCGAGGGCAGCTTCGCACGGCCCATGATCAGGTCACGGACGTACCAGGCCTGGGCGTCGAACATGTTGAACGTGAACCACTGGTCCTGGGCGCCCAGGTAGTACACCTTGGGGTTCTTCTGCCACACCACGCCGCGGTACAGGCCGGCGGGATAGATGTTGTTCGGGGAGGACAGGGCCAGGTCCGAGGGCAGGAACGGGTACTTGTGCAGGTAGCCGGTGCACAGGATCACGGCGTCGAAGTCGCGGGTCTCGCCATTCGAGAAGTGGACCATCTCACCGTCGATGCGGTCGATGCCCGGCAACTCCTCCATGCCCTCGGGCCAGGCGTAGCCCTGGGGGCGGCTCCGGTAGCTCATGGTGACCGAGCGCGCGCCCATCTTGAAGGCCTGCACGCCGATGTCCTCGGCGGAGTAGGACGAACCGATCAGCAGGACGCGCTTGTCCGCCAGCTTCTCCGCGCCGCGGAAGTCGTGGGCGTGGTGCAGGGCGCCCGGGAAGGTCTCGATGCCCTTGATGTCCGGGACGTTCGGGAAGGAGAAGTGGCCGGTGGCCACGATCACCCGGTCGAACTCCGAGGAGGAGGTCGTCTTCGAGCGCAGGTTCTCCACCGTGACGGTGAAGGTGTCATCCTCGCGGTTGTACTGTACCCAGCGCACCGCGGTGGAGAACTGCACCTTGTCCTTGACGTCCGACGTCCGGACCCGGCCGTCGATATAGTCCCATAGGGCCTCACGCGGCGGGTAGGAGGAGATCGGCCGGCCGAAGTGCTCGTCGAACGTGTACTCGGCGAACTCCAGGGCCTCCTTGGGCCCGTTCGACCAGAGGTTGCGGTACATGGAGGAGTGGACCGGCTCGCCGTACTTGTCGATGCCGGTGCGCCAGTTGTAGTTCCACTGCCCGCCCCAGTCGTCCTGCTTCTCGTAGCAGACGACCTCCGGGATCTGCGCTCCCTTGCGCTGGGCGGACTCGAAGGCCCTCAGTGCGGCGATCCCGCTCGGTCCTGCCCCGATGATGGCGATGCGCTGTTTGGACACAGCTTCCCTTCCGGCCCCACGGCCTTTGTCTCTCTCATGCGGTGACGGGTCGGGTGGAGGCGACTCTCTCCGGGCGCACCGGCGCCCGGGCCTCAACACCGCGACCTCACGTCGTGGCCCGGCCCACCGTCCGGTCAGGACGGCGCTGGAGGCCGGGGACGGACACCCACTCGGGCGCCCGTGATGTCCATCAATCTACCAAGCATTCGCCATTGCAAAGGAATCGTGTCGCGCGGGATCGGAGGGGCCGGGCGCTCCTTGAACCATTGCGACCTAATATCAATCGTTGACATTCTCAATGCTTGAGTGTTGCATAGGTCTTGAGTGATCCAGCCCACAGAGTGAAGGAGTCCCATGAACATCGGCATCGGCACCTACCCCCGTCGTCGGGCCACCGTGCGGCCGGAGGCCGTGGCCATCGAGTTCGAGGGCGCCACCACCACCTACGCGGAGTTCAGCCAGCGGGTCACCCGCCTGGCCAACGGGCTGCAGGGGCTCGGCGTGGTGCGCGGCCAGCGCGTGGCCTACGTGGGGTTCAACCACCCCTCCCTGCTGGAGACCTTCTTCGCCGCGAACCTCTTCGGCGCAACCCCGGTGCTGGTCAATCCCCGCCTGTCCCCCGCCGAGGTCGAGTTCATCGTGACCGATTCCGAGGCCACCGCCGTGGTGTACGGCCGGGAGGTGGCCGACGTCGCCGCGCACCTGGGCGAACGGCACCCGCGGCTGACGCTGGTGGCGGCCGAGGGCCCGCAGGGGCCCGGCCTGCGCTACGAGGACCTGCTCGCCGGAGCCTCCCCCGCCGAGGTCGAGGCCGACGTGGACGATGACGACGTCGCCCTGTTCATGTACACCTCCGGCACCACGGGCCGGCCCAAGGGCGCCATGCTGACCCACCGGAACCTGACCTACCAGTACCTCAACGCGTTCACCGGCACGGACCTGCGCCAGGACGAGGTGATGCTGTCCGTGGCACCGCTGTTCCACATCGCCGGGATGAACATGACCACGCTGCCCACCTTCATGATGGGCGGGCGGATCATCATCCACCGGCAGTTCCGCCCGGCCGACGTGCTGGCCGAGATCGAGCGTTCGCAGGTCACCGGCACGTTCATGGTCCCGGCCATGATCGACCTGCTGGCCGAGGCCCCGGACTTCGCGGGCACCGACCTGTCCTCGTTGCGCTCGATCATGGTGGGCGGATCGCCGCTGAGCGAGCGGTCCATCCGGACGTGGACCGAGCGCGACGTCAAGATCGTCCAGGGCTTCGGCATGACCGAGACCGCCCCCGGTGTCTGCCTGCTCGAGGCCCAGGACGCCCTGTCCCACGCCGGCACGGCCGGCCGCCCGCACTTCTTCTCCGAGGTCCGGCTCGTGGACCCGGCCACCGGCGACGACGTTGGCACTGACCGGGCCGGTGAGGTCTGGGTCCGCGGCCCCCAGGTGATGAAGGGCTACTGGAACCGCCAGGAGGCGACCGAGTCCGCACTCGCCGACGGCTGGTACCACTCCGGGGACATCGCCGTGCGAGATGCCGAGGGCTACTTCACCATCAAGGACCGCATCAAGGACATGTACATCTCCGGTGGCGAGAACGTCTACCCGGCCGAGGTGGAGAACGCCCTGCTGTCCCTGCCCGCGGTCCTGGAGGCCGCCGTCGTGGGGGTCCCGGACGAGCGCTGGGGCGAGTCCGGCCTGGCCTTCGTGGTGCTGCGCCCGGAGGCGCGCGCCGGGGCCGCCGCACCCGAGGGGCCCGAGCTGCGCGACCAGCTCAGCGCGCGCCTGGCCCGCTACAAGCTGCCGCGGGAGGTGCGCGTGGTGGATGAACTGCCGCGCACCTCCACCGGCAAGATCCGCAAGAACGTCCTCCGGGAGCGCACCCAGCCGGTGCCGGCCTCCTGACTCCCGCCCATTCCTGAACCCTGCCCATTCCTGACTGGAGAGCATCATGACGACCGTCTCCGCACAGCCCACCGTGCCCGACCTCGACACCCTCGATCGGGGGGTCAAGCGCCGCGAGGCCCGCCGGGTCATCCTGTCCAGCTACCTGGGCTCGACGATCGAGTTCTACGACTTCCTGCTCTACGCCGCCGCCTCGGCCGTGGTCTTCCCGGCGGTGTTCTTCAGCGGCCTGGACCCGCTGACCGGCACGATCGCCGCCTACGGCACGTTCGCCGCCGGTTACCTGGCCCGCCCCCTCGGCGGGGCGATCTTCGGCCACTTCGGCGACAAGCTGGGGCGCAAGAAGATGCTGGTGCTGTCCATGCTCATCATGGGCGTGGCCTCCACCCTGATCGGCCTGGTCCCGGGCGCGGCGCAGATCGGCGGCTGGGGCGCGGTCATCCTCGTGTTCCTGCGCGTCTGCCAGGGCATCGCGGTGGGCGGAGAGTGGGGCGGCGCGGCGCTGATGGCGCTGGAGCACTCCGAGTCCGGCAAGCGTGGTTTCGCGGCCTCCTTCACCAACGCCGGCGCTCCCACCGGTGCGGCCCTGGGCACCTTCGTGCTCGGCACCTTCTCCGCCGCCCTCCCGCAGGAGCAGTTCCTGGCCTGGGGCTGGCGCGTGCCGTTCCTGCTGTCCTTCGTGCTGCTGGTCGTCGGCATGGTGATCCGCGCCCGGGTCAACGAGTCCCCCGTGTTCACCGCCGCCCTGGCGAAGGCCGAGGCCGAGAAGTCCACCTCCGCCTCACGGCCGAAGCTGCCGCTGCTGCAGGTGCTGCGCCGGCCGAAGGCCCTGCTGCTGACGATGTTCGGCGGGGCGTCCGGCTTCGGCCTGCAGGTGCTGCTGTCCACCTTCGCCGTGGGTTACGCCACCGACGCCGGCTCCGCCCGGTCCGACGTGCTCTACGCCTTCGCCGTGGCCTCGGTCATCTCCATCGCCTTCGTGATCGGCTTCGGCCGCGTCTCGGACCGCCTCGGCCGCCGTCCCGTGATGATCGCGGGACTGGTGCTGTTCGTCATGTTCCTCACCCCGTTCTTCGCCATGCTGCAGTCCACCAACTGGTTCGTGCTGACCCTGGCCTTCACCATCGCGCTCGGCCTGCACGGGATGCTCTACGGCCCGCTGGCCGCCTTCATCTCCGAGCAGTTCGGCACCGGTGCCCGCTACACCGGCGCCTCCCTGGGCTACCAGTTGGCCACCCTGATCGGCGCCGGGTTCACCCCGACCATCCTGGCCACGCTCTACGCCGGTCCCGGTGGCGGCACCTCCGTGGTCCCGGTCATCGGCTTCCTGGCCGGCATGGCGCTCGTCTCCGTCATCGCGATCGTGCTGACGCGGGAGTCCAAGGACCTCGACCTGACCACCCACGAGCACTGAGTTCCGTGCACCGATCGGTGCGCCCTGCCGGACCCCCACAGGGCGCACCGCACCGGCCACCGGCGGGTTCGACCGCCCCGACCACGACGGATACCACCATGACCACCACGACACCCGCCGGCCTCGACCACACCGGTACCGGCGCCGACGCGACCACCGGGACGGCCGGCGTCGACCGTCTCCGGTCCACCCGCCTGGCGAGCCAGATCCAGTTCCTCACGGCACGGGCGCGGTCCCGGGGCACCGGTCACGCCAACACCCTGCTGAAGGCGGAGCTCGGGCTGAAGGTGAGCCACTTCTCGGTGTTGTCCGTGGCGGCGCACGGGACCAACCCGACCCAGCGGGAGCTCAGCGAGTTCCTCGACCTCGACCCGAGCCAGGTGGTGGCGCTCGTGGACGTGCTCGAGCAGCGCGGCCTCGTGGAGCGGCTGACCGACCCGAAGGACCGCCGGTCGCGCATGATCGCCGTCACCGACGAGGGTCACCGGGTCGAACGGCTCGGTTACGAGCTGACCGAGGCCTCCGACCGGGAGGTCCTGGCCAACCTATCCGCTGCCGAACGCGAACAGCTGCGCGAACTGCTGGCCCGCATCGCGTTCTGACGGCCCGGTCGGCAGACCACGCCATGGGGGCAGCGTTCCCTGGTCCTGGGTGCCAGGACCAGGGAACGCTGCCCCCGACGTGGTGCGCGGATCAGTTGGCGAAGGTGTCCTGCAGCGTGCCCTCGTCCGTCCACAACGCCACGGAGTCCCCGCCGTTGTTCAGGACGTTGGCGGTGCCGTCGTTGTAGTAGGCGTCCTCGGCGTTCGTCCCGGGGCCGGTGTAGACCCGCAGCCGCTCGCCCGGGCGGATCGAGTAACCCTCGCCGATCTCCAGCACGTTGTTGGCGGCATCGCGCAGGAGCCAGCCGGAGACGTCCACGGTGCGCTTCCCGGTGTTCTCCAGCACCACGTGCTCACCGGTCTCGGCCTGCAGGTCGGCGCCGGGGACGTCGTTGACGGAGTCGGCCACCTGCACGCCCGTGTTCTGCGGGAACACCTTCAGCTCGCGCTCGTAGCGGGAGAACTGGATCGGGAAGTCACCGGTCACGCGGTCCACGCCCAGGTCCACGGACTGGTCATAGGCCTCGGTGGAGTTCACGGTGTAGACGCCCAGGCCCAGCCCTGCGTCCTTGACGCGCTCGGCCCCGGCCTCGTCCAGCGTGCGGTAGTTCGTGCCGAAGGAGTCGGCGAAGGTGGCGTAACGCTCCAGCGTGGCCGCGTCCGGCACGGTGCCGACGAGCTGCTGCAGCGGGACGTCCGGGGCGATCTCGGCGAAGCGCTGGTTGGAGGCCTCGTCGAAGCCGAGCACCTCGATCTTGTCCGCCTCGAGCAGCTCGTTCCACTGCTCGTCCTCGGCCAGGGCGTCCGCGACGACCTGCTCGATGCCCGGGGAGTTCACCGGGGACTTGATCTCGATGAACACGCCGGTGTTGCGGGTGGCCGCCTCGGCGGCGTCGTCCAGGTGCGGGATCCTCTCCCCGGCATACTCCTCCGAGAAGTAGGACCCGGCGTCCAGCTGCTGCAGTTCCTCCCAGGTGAAGGACGTGATGGGGTCGTCCTCCCGGCCGGGGAAGACCTCCTCCACGTTCGTGGTGCGCGCCGGGGTGTTGTCGTGGAAGAGGAACGGCACACCGTCGGCGGAGAGCTGCACGTCGATCTCGAAGAAGTCCGCTCCGGACGCACGGCCGTCCTCGAAGGCCGCCACGGTGTTCTCCGGTGCGGTCCCGGCGGCACCACGATGCCCGATGAGCACGGGAGCGTCCTGAGGAGCCGGGGCCGCCGCGGCGGGACCGGAGAGCGCGCCGCCGGTGAGGACCGCGGCGGACAGGGCCACGGTGGCCGTGGCTGCGGACGAACGGCGCAGGGTGCCCGGGCGGCGGTGGTGGTGGGTCGGGTTCGGGGTCAAGAGGATGCCTTCCTGTCGTGGCCCGTGCCGGTCCCCGCGTCATCCCGTCGCGGCCGGCCGGGCCCATGCCCGTCCACCCTTCTCTCCCCGGTTGACGATCCGGGGCACCCGAGGTGAAGGCCGGGTGAAGCCCCTGCGACGTGGACGACCATCCCCGGCAACGCAGCAGTTCTCGGCCCTCCGGCCCGGTCCGGTGCCCGCCCGGAGCAGTGCTCGTCGTCCGGGATCCGGCAGGTCCGGACCCAGAGGACTGGTCACCGGTGGTGCCGCCACGGACGAGTCCTCTCGATCCGGATGGACGGCCGGTTCAGCGTCTGGAGCCGGGAGGCAACCACCTCCGCCACGCGTCCACTGCCGCCCACGACGCCGGTGGATCAGCCTCGACGCCGAGGGACGCCGTGCTGCTCCAGGATGGCCTCGAACCGGCGCCGGCTGAACAGGTCCGCCCAGACCCACCGCACCATGCCATACCCGTGCCGGCGAACGCCCATTGGGCGTCGAACCGGGTGCGCTGGGCGGCGGACGGCAAGAGCTGGCGTGCACTACCCGCCACCAGGTCGGCAGCGCCGTGGTCGCGCTTGATGGCATCGGCCGGAGCAGTTCCCGTGCTCAGCGGTTCGCTGCCGAGGACCAGGGCCATCGCCGCAGGCAGTGGATCCACCCGCACCCGGCCCAGCACCGTGCCGTCCTCCAGGCACACAGTGACCCGGGTGGGGGCCGGCGTCGGGGATCCGCGAAGGCCACGGCACTCACCCGGTGACGGTCCTGCCGGGACAGCACCAGCCACCGCCGCGTGGACGCGTACGTGCCCGGGGCGAGACGGACCAGCTCTCCCCGCTGGGCCCGACGGGCCAGCATCCGGGCGGAGCGGCCCCCGTCGTTCTCGGTGCGGCGGAGCAGGAGGGGTTCAGCGTTCGCGGAGGACGTCACCAGCCCATGCTGTCTGGTCCGGCGCTACGGCGGGAACGCTGTCCACAGCGTGTGGACAGCAGCCATCCGGGTTCAGGAGACCCGTCCGGGGCATTGCCGCTCAGGACGAGTCCTCTCGACGATGACGGCTCCCGGGCGCCGGACGCCGACCCGCGGACGGACGCCGCGGACGAGAGGACAGACGACGACGGCCGGTCACCTCGTCAGGTGACCGGCCGTCGCCGGGACGGGCCGTGGGCCCGTGAAGGGATCAGCGGGTCAGGCGCCGGCCTTCTCGAAACGCACGTCCGGGTGCTTGTCCTGGAGCTCCTCGAAGGTGAGGCCGTGCAGCTCGCGCACGGTCACCACGCCGGAGGGGTCCAGCAGCAGCACGGCCTTGTCCGAGTAGATCCGGGACACGCAGCCCACGCCGGTGAGCGGGAAGGTGCACTCGGCCATCAGCTTCCGGTCGCCCTTCTTGGTGAACAGGTCCATCATCACGTAGGTGTCCTTGGCGCCGATCGCCAGGTCCATGGCGCCGCCCACGGCCGGGATGGCCCCGGGCTTGCCGGTGGACCAGTTGGCCAGGTCGCCGGTGGCGGAGACCTGGTAGGCGCCCAGCACGCAGACGTCCAGGTGGCCGCCGCGCATCATGGCGAAGGAGTCGGCGTGGTGGAAGTACGAGGCACCCGGCAGCTCGGTCACCGGGATCTTGCCGGCGTTGATCAGGTCCTCGTCGACCTGGTCGCCGGTGGCCTGCGGGCCGAAGCCGAGCATGCCGTTCTCGGTGTGCAGGGTGACCTTCTTCTCCGGGGAGAGGTAGTTGGACACGGTGGTCGGCTGGCCGATGCCCAGGTTCACGAAGGAACCGGGCGCGATGTCATCGGCGATGACCCTGGCCAGCTCGTCCTGCGTCAGCGGGGCGTCGGTGCTGCGGAACGCCTGGACGTCCGCGGTCTCGGTGGTCTGCTCGCTCATCTCGCTCATCACCCTCACTTCTGGGCGGCCAGCTCGGCCGCGGTCTTGGTGGCCATGCAGGGCTTGGGCCGCCCCGCGGCCAGGGCCTCGCGCTCCTCGCGCTCCTTCACGCCGGAACCGGTCGGGATCCCGACGACGGTGTCCACGTAGATCCCCGGCGTCACCACGTGCTCCGGGTTCAGCGGCTCGTCCAGGACCTCGTCCACCTGCACGATGGTGTGTGCGGCGGCGGTGGCCATGACGGGCCCGAAGTTGCGGGCGGTCTTGCGGTAGACCAGGTTGCCGTACGGGTCGGCGGCGTAGGCCTTGATCAGGGCGAAGTCGCCGCGGATCGGGGACTCCAGCACGTAGTGCTTGCCGTCGATCTCGCGGACCTCCTTGCCCTCGGCCAGCTGGGTGCCGTAACCGGTGGGGCTGAAGAAGCCGCCGATGCCGGCCCCGGCGGCGCGCATGCGCTCGGCCAGGTTGCCCTGCGGGACGAGCTCCAGCTCGATCTCGCCGGCCCGGTAGGCCTCGTCGAAGTGCCAGGAGTCGGACTGGCGCGGGAACGAGCAGATGATCTTGGCCACCCGCCGCTCCTTGATCAGCAGGGCCAGGCCCGCATCGGCCTGCCCGGCGTTGTTGTTCACCACGGTCAGGCCGGTGGCACCGGAATCCATCAGCGCGTCGATCAGCTCCATCGGCTGGCCGGCGTTGCCGAATCCACCGATCAGCACCGTGGCGCCGTCGGTGATCCGGGAGACGGCCTCGGCAGCCGTGTCCACGAACTCAAGCATCGTTCCTCCTTGGGAAGGGTTGGTCTGTCAGGTCGGGTCTGGCCCACGACGCCGGCCGGCGCCCCGCGCTGCGAACGCGCGTGCCGGTGTCGCGGAGCCGGACGGGATCAGCGGGCGTTGACGTTCTCCAGCACCACGGCGATGCCCTGGCCGACGCCGATGCACAGCGCGGCGACGCCCCAGCGGTCGCCGGACTCCTCGAGGCGGCGCGCCAGGGTGCCGAGCACGCGGGTGCCCGAGGCGCCGAGCGGGTGGCCGATGGCGATGGCCCCGCCCCAGGCGTTGACGATGGACAGGTCCACGCCCCAGGCGTCGGTGCAGGCCAGGGACTGGGCGGCGAAGGCCTCGTTGAGCTCCACCGCGGAGACGTCGTCCCAGGTGATGCCTGCCCGCTCCAGGGCCTTGTTGGCGGCGTCCACCGGCGCGTAGCCGAAGTACTGCGGCTCGTTGGCTGCGGTCGCCCGGCCGGCGATCCGGGCCAGGGGCTGCAGGCCCAGGATGTCGGCGGCCTTGTCCGAGCCGAGCCAGGCGGCGGAGGCACCGTCGTTCATGGGCGAGGAGTTGCCGGCGGTGATCATGCCGTTCTCCTTGCGGAACACGGTGCGCAGTCCGGAGAGGGACTCGGCGGTGGAGTCCGGGCGGATGGTCTCGTCCCGGGCCAGGTCCACGTCCGGCACGGCGACGGTCAGGTTGTCGTACTTGCCCTCGTCCCAGGCCTTGGCGGACAGCTGGTGCGAGTTCGCGGCGAAGGCGTCCATCCGCTCACGGTCGATACCGTACTTCTCCCGCAGCTGTTCGGTGGCCTCGCCCAGGGAGACGGTCCACTCCTGGGGCATGTTGCGGTTGACCAGGCGCCAGCCGAGGGTCGTGTTGGCCAGCTCCAGGTTGTGCATCGGGAAGGGACGCTCGGTCTTGGGCAGGACCCACGGGGCACGGGACATCGACTCCACGCCGCCGATGAGCATGAGATCGGCCTCGCCGGTGTTGATCTGCCGGGAGGCGATGATGGCGGCGTCCAGCGAGGAGCCGCACAGCCGGTTCACGGTGGTGCCCGGGATGGAGGTGGGCAGACCGGCCAGCAGGGTGGCCATGCGGGCCACGTTGCGGTTCTCCTCGCCGGCGCCGTTGGCGTTGCCGAAGACGACCTCGTCGATCCGCGCCAGGTCGCTGCCGGCTCCCTGGCCCTGGGTGTCCGGGGCGTCGGGCAGCAGTCCGGCCAGCTTCGGGGCCCGCTTCACGGACTCGCGGACGACGACGGTGGCCAGGTCGTCCGGGCGGGCCTTGGCCAGCGCGCCGCCGACCTTGCCGAACGGGGTGCGGACGGCGTCGTAGATGTAGGCGTCAGTCTGGGCAGTCATGGGATGACCTTCTCTCTGTTCGAACGACAGGCTACTGCGGTGGGCCGGGGCCGGCCTGGGAGCCCGGGGAGGGCGACCGGCCCGGCGACGGTGGGTGGGTTGCGGTGGTGGGCCGGGGTGTGGGTCGGGGTGTGGGTCGGGGTCCGGCCCGCCCCTAGAGCTCCTTGCCGGCGGCGAGGTCCTCGTCCACCTGGGCGAAGACCTCCTGGGCCAGCTTGAAGGCGACGTTGGCGGCGGGCACGGAGGAGTAGATGGCGGTCTGGAGCAGGATCTCCTTGATCTCCTCCCGGCTCAGGCCGTTGCGCAGCGCCGCCCGGATGTGCATGGCGGCCTCCTCCCAGTACCCGCCCGAGACCATCGCGGAGATGGTGACGGCAGAGCGCATCCGCCGGTCCAGGCCCGGACGGGTCCAGATGGTCCCCCAGGCGTACCGGGTGATGAGGTTCTGGAAGTCCTCGGTGGTCTCGTCCTTCTTCGACTCCGCGCGGTCCACGTGGGCGTCGCCCAGGACCTGGCGGCGCACGGCCATGCCGGCGTCGAAGACGTCCTGGCTCGTGGCGGACATGTCGTGCCCGATCGGCTGGGCGGCCTGCTGGGTGTTCTCGCTCATGGAAGCTCCTGCTCTGTGAGGTCTCGTGCCCGGGAGGGCTGGGGGATCGGGGACCGGCGACGCGCGGGCCCGCGCCTGCGGGGACGACGGCCCGCGGGTGCGCGGGGGCGGTGTCCCGGGGCGGGACTCAGCGGGCGCGGACGGCCCCGAAGTGCTCCCGGAGGATGCGGGCGGTGCCTTCCGGGTCCTCGGCGGGGGCCTGGTGGGCCACACCGTCCAGGATCACCGCGGTGCCGTGCTGCACGCCAGCGGCGATCTGCTCGGCGTCGGCCGGGGAGCAGACCGGGTCCACGGCCCCGTTGACGGCCAGGATCGGGGTCGAGACCTCCCCCAGGCGCTCGCGCACGTCGAAGTCGCCCAGCGCCTCGGAGATCCGGGCGTAGGAGAACCGGTCGGCCTCCTGCAGGGTGTGCAGCAGGCGGGTCGAACGGGTGGGGTGCTTCTCGATGAACCCCGGGGCGAACCACTTCTCCGCCGAGCCGGCGACCATCGACGGGGTGCCGGCCTTCTCCACGAACGCCGCGCGCTCCCGCCAGGCCTCCGGCTGGCCGATCTTCGCGGCCGAGCAGATCACGGCGATGCCGTCGAACAGGTCGCCGTGGTCCAGGCCCAGCTGCAGGGCCACCTCGCCGTTGACCGAGACGCCGGCGTAGTAGACCTTGGCGCCGGCCGGGATCGTGCCGCTGGCGTGCTGGGCCCGGACCAGGTCCGCGACGGCGTTGGCCAGGTCGGCGATGGAGGTCGGCTCGTTGTGCGCCGGGGACTCACCGTGGCCGGGCAGGTCCCAGCCGATGACCTGGAAGCGCTCCTCCAGCAGGTTCGCGGTGTCCTGCCACAGGGCATGCACCCCGGTGCCCAGCCCGGCGCCCACGAACAGGACGTCCTGGGGCTCTCCGAACGAGTCGACCTCGTTGGTCAGACGGCTCGCGGTGATCTCTGGTGTCGTCACTGGTGCTCCATTCCTTGTTCCTTGGGCTGCTGACGTCGTCGTCGGTCGTCAGTCGTCGGTGTTCGTCGGTTCTCGTCGGTCGTCGCCGGGCCTGCACGCGCGGGCCCGGCTGCTCGGGGTGTTCGGTCGCCGGTCCCTGGTCGCGGCCCTCGGGGACGCTCAGTCGTGGCCGGCCGCCAGGAACCCGCCGGCCGCGGCCACGAACCGGTCCACCAGGGCACCGGCCTCACCGGTGTACTCCACCGGGTCGAGCAGCCCGTCGAGCTGCTCGTCGGAGACGGACGGCGGCAGCTCGGCGCGCAGCAGGGTGCGGAAGTCGGGCTCGTCCGGGCCGCCGCCCAGGCTGCGGTCCACGATCGCCTGCAGCCGGGCCTTGCCGGATCCGGCCTCCCCGCCGGCCTGCTCCTGCAGTACCGGGGCGAGCTCGGCCATCAGCCGCTCGGAGACCAGCAGCGGGCCCACGCGGTTCAGGTTCTCGGCCATCCGCGCGGTGTTCACCCGCAGCCCCGAGACCAGCTCGGCGGTGCGCTCGGCCGCTCCCCCGGCCTGGCGCATCAGGTGGCGCAGCGCCGGCCACTCGGCGTGCCAGCCCCCGTCCGGGCGTTCCTCGTTCGCGGCGCCGGCGGCGGTGAGCACCTGGGCCAGCGAGCCCGGCGCGGACAGGGCACCGGAGTGGATCATCACGGACAGCACGGGGTTCTGCTTGTGCGGCATCGCCGAGGACCCGCCGCGGCCGGCGGCCAGTGGTTCACCGAGCTCGCCGTTCTCGATCCGGGCGGAGACCAGCACGTCGTTGGCGATCTTCCCGCAGGCGGCCACGACCTCGGCCAGGGCCGCGGCGATCCCGGTGACCGCCATCCGGTCGGTGTGCCAGGGTCCGGCCGGCGCGGCCAGTCCGAGCCGGTCCGCGAGACGCTCGACGAGATCGAACGGCCCGATGCCGGCGTCGAGGGTCCCCTGGCGGTGCGCCGTCGCCACGCGGCCGGACAGGGCCGCCATGGTGCCGGCGGCGCCGCCCCACTGGATCGGCAGCGAACTGGTGGCGGCCTCCAGTCGCCGGCCGGCCTGGGTGAGTGCGGTCAGCCAGCCGGCGGCGCGCAGCCCGAAGGTCGAGGGCAGCGAGTGCTGGGCCAGGGAGCGGGCCACCATCGGGGTGTCCCGGTGCGTCCGCGCCAGGTCCACGAGGGCGGCGACGGCGGCGCGCAGGTCCGCCAGGATCGTCGCCGCGACGCGCGCGGACATCCGCATCATGGCGGTGTCCATGATGTCCTGGCTGGTGGCGCCGACGTGGAGGGCCCCGGTGACGCCCGAGTCCCCCGGGGCGGTCTCGGCGGCGCGGGCGCGCATGGCCTTGAGCACGGGGATCAGCGGGTTGCCGCCGTCCTGGCCGGCGTGGGCCAGCGCGGCGAGGTCGTACTGGGCTGGGTCCGCGCACTCCTGGGCCGCGCGAGCGTGGGCGGTGGACGTCATCCCCGCCTCGGCGAGCACCGCGGTCCAGGCGGCCTCGACCTCGAGCAGGTGACGCAGGTAGGCGGTGTCCGAGGACTGCGCGGCCACGGCGGTCCCGGCGGAGAGCGGGTCCAGCAGGCCGACGTCGGACTCCGGGTCCCGCACCGGGCGCGCATCCGCGGCGTCCCGGACGGACTGCGACGCCGGCACGGCCCGGTCGGTCGGGCCGGGCTCGGCGGCGGAGGTCTCCGGCAACGCTGCTGGATCGGTCATCGGGTGGCGGGCTCCTGGGTCTGACGGGGCGTCTGGCGGGGTCTGGCGGGGGCGCGGACGGGCGCCCGGCGGGTGTCCGGACGGCGTCCTGGGGTCGGCCGGAACGGGCCGGGCCCTCCTAGGCTATCGGCAACGATGGCCCGGTGGCCCGGATGCGTCCGCAGAATACCTGGGGCGCATCCGGGCCACCGGGCCCATCGTCAGCGGGGCTGTGCGGTGCGTCTCAGCGTCCGGCACCCCGGTGCGGCGGGGTGCCGGGCGCTGCCGCGCTGCGAGGCGCCGAGCACGGTGGTGCTCAGGCGTGGTCCGGGTACTCGATGCCCGGGAACTGCAGGAACACGGTCTCCTTCTCGCCCTGCAGGTGCACGTCGAACAGCAGGCTGCCGTCGGCCTGGCGCTCGGCGATCAGGGTGCTGCGGCGGTCCGCGTCCAGGGAGGAGAGCAGCGCGTCCTTCTCCAGGGCGGCGGTGTCCTCCGGCAGGTAGATCCGGGTGTGCAGCTTGTTCAGCAGGCCGCGGGCGAAGACCACGAGGTGGATGAAGGGGGCCTTGCCCTCGTCGGTGGGTCCCGGGTTCACGGTGGAGAAGGTGTAGGTGCCCACGTTGTCCACGGTGGCCCGGCCCCAGCCGGTGAAGGTCCAGCCGTCACGGACCAGCGAGCCGGTCTCCTGCGGGATATAGCCTTCGGAGTCGGCCTGCCAGATCTCCAGCATGGCGTCCGGGATCGGGTCCCCGTTGCCGTCGTACACGGTGCCGGTCAGGCGCACGGCGTCCGGGCGGGCGGGGTTGACCAGGTGGTTGCCGTCGCGGAACGGCAGGTGGACCTGCTCGTAGCCGTCGGCGTAGCCGAAGAACGGGCCGATGGTCTGGCCCGGGGTCGGCACGAGCTTCTCGTCGCCCGAGCGTGCTGCGTCCAGCTGGTTCTGATCAATGCGCATCGGTGTCGCCCTCCATCCAGGTTCGGTTGCTGCCGCTGAGGACGATGTCCCAGTAGTAGCCGGTGTTCCACTCGTGGGTGGAGACGTTGTGGTCGTAGGTGGCGACCAGTCGGTCGCGGGCCTTCTGGTCGGTGATCGACTGGTAGATCGGGTCCAGGCTGAACAGCGGATCGCCCGGGAAGTACATCTGGGTGATCATCCGCTGGGTGAAGTCCGTGCCGAACAGCGAGAAGTGGATGTGGGCCGGGCGCCAGGCGTTGTGGTGGTTCTTCCACGGGTACGGGGCCGGCTTGATGGTGGTGAACTCGTAGGAGCCGTCGTCACCGGTGATGGTGCGGCCCACGCCGGTGAAGTTCGGGTCCAGCGGAGCCGGGTGCTGGTCACGCTTGTGCACGTAGCGGCCGGAGGCGTTGGCCTGCCAGATCTCCACGAGCTGGTTGCGCACCGGGCGGCCGTCGCCGTCCAGGATCTTGCCGCGCACGACGATGCGCTCGCCCAGCGGTTCACCCTGGCCCTGGACGGTCAGGTCCGACTCCAGGGTGTGCACGTCGCGGTGGCCGAACGCCGGGGACCACAGCTCGATGGTCTCCGGGTCCGCGTGGTGCATGGACTTGGTGGGGTGGCGGTACAGCGAGCTGCGGTACGGCGGGAAGTTCACGCGCGGCTGGGTCTCCCCCGAGGCCGCGTCGTGGATCTCCTTCATCTCCGCGTTGATGGTCTCCTGGGAGTCCTGGGTCGCAGCGGGGTCGAGCACGTGGCTGTTGCCGAAGCTCTCCTCAGCAGGATCATGCTGGTCCTGGCTCACGGGCTGCTCCTTTCGGGTGGGGTTGGTGGAGGGTGGGGTGGTTCGGGAGACCGGTCCGGAGGGGCCGGTCAGGCGTGCGGCCAGCCGGTGTAGGACTCGGCGAGGTACTGCTGACCGTAACGGGACGAGGTGATGGTCTCCAGTTCCCCGAGCGCGCGCTTGGCCTCGAACGGGTTGGCGTCGGCGCGGGTGTGCAGCATCGAGGTCATCCAGTAGGAGAAGTTCTGCGCCTTCCAGACCCGCTTCAGGGCGGTGTCCGCGTAGGCGTCCAGCAGCTCCCGGGAGCCGGAGGAGTAGAAGGACTCCAGCGCGTTGAACAGCACCTGCACGTCCGCGAACGCCAGGTTCAGGCCCTTGGCGCCGGTCGGCGGGACGGTGTGCGCGGCGTCGCCGGCCAGGAACATGTTGCCGTGGCGCATGGGCTCGCGGACAAAGGAGCGGAAGTTCAGGACGGTCTTGTCGAAGATCGGGCCGGTCTTGAGCTGCAGGCCGTCCGGGCCGTCCACGCGCTTCTGCAGTTCGGACCAGATGCGGTCGTCCGACCAGTCGTCCACGTTCGCGTCCGGGGCGCACTGGAAGTACATCCGCTGGACGGTCTCGGAACGCTGGGAGATGAGGGCGAATCCGTCCGGGGAGTTCGCGTAGATCAGCTCCGGGGAGGACTTCGGGGCCTCGGTGAGGATGCCGAACCAGGCGAAGGGGTACTCGATCTTGAAGTCCCGGTGGCCCTGGGCCTCCCCCACCGCGCGGCGGCAGAAGGAGCGGGAGCCGTCCGCGCCCACGAGGACGTCGCACTGCACCTCGAACACCTCGTCCGGGTTCGCGCCGGCGGAGATGTCCTTGTAGCGGAACTTCGGGGTGTCCGTCTCCAGGTCCAGGACCTCGATGACCTCGGCCTCGAACCGGACGTCGCCGCCGTCGCGCTCACGCGCCGCGGCCAGGTCCACGAAGACCTCGTTCTGGGCGTACAGGGTGACGGTGGCGTCCACCAGGTCCGGGAAGTTCAGCAGGTGGGACTCGCCGTTGAAGCGCAGGTCGATGCCCTCGTGCTCGTCACCGAGGGTCAGCACGCGGCCGTCCACGCCGGTGTCCGTCAGCATCCTCACCGCCTGCTGCTCGAGGATGCCGGCACGGTGGGTGTTCTTGATGGTCTCGTGGTCGCGCTTCTCCACGACGACGTTGTCGATGCCCTGCTGGGCCAGCAGGTGGGAGAGCAGCAGGCCGGCCGGGCCGCCGCCGACGATACCGACCTTGGTACGGGTGACTGTGGGGGTTTCTGCCATGCCAACTCCTTCGTTGTACAGACGTTCGGGTCTCGCTCCAGTGTGATCGAGCGAACACCACCGCGCCGCGTCGATTCTCACTCGGTGAGAACGACGTCGGCGGCCGGCCCCCTCGCGGGCGGCCGCGAGCGCCCCCCGGGGGGCGCCCTTACCACCCGCCTACCCGCGCGGCACCTCGACGGGGGGATGGTCCGGATGGATCCGCTCCGCCCGGGGGAGGTCGTCCTGTGGCCCCAGTGCCCTGCTGATCCCGCGGGCGGCCGCGAGCAGCATGGGGGCCAGCCCGGGCCGGAACTCCGAGGTCCGGGGCACCACCACGCCCAGGGCGGCGATCGTCTGGCCCTCCGGGGAGAGCACCGGGACGGCCACGCCGGTGGCCTCCGAGTCGATCTGCCCGTCCACCGACGCCCAGCCCTGGCGGCGGACCTCGGCCAGCCGGGCCCGCAGTTCCGGTTCCGTGGGGTTGACGACGCCCCGCGCGGATCCGCGCAGCGTCCCGCCGCCGGGACCGGGCCGGGCCGCGGAGGTGGCGCCGCCGTCGTGCCAGGTCTGCGTCAGGGGGGCGCCGAGCTCCGCGGCGTGCTCGGCCAGGAACGACTCGGCGACGTGCCGGCGGGCGAAGGCCAGCAGCACCAGCCCCAGCGCCGTGGTGAAGGTGGGCAGCCGGCCGGCGATGGTGGCCTGGTTCGGCACCGCGCCGCGGGCGGAGAGCCGTTCGAGGACGAGCACCCCGGCGGGGTCCAGGACCGCGATCTGGGTGTGCTGGCGCAGCACCGCCTGGACGTCGTCCATGTAGGGCATGGCGGCCCGGCGCAGGGAGGTGCCCGGGGAGGACCGGGAGGCCAGCTCCCACAGCCTCATCCCGGGCCCGACGGCGCCACCCTCCCCGCGCTCCAGCAGCCCCGCCGCGGTGAGCCGGTCCACCCACCGGTAGGCGGTGGGCAGCGGGATGTCCGACCGGCGGGCCAGCGCGGCGACGGAGAGGGTGGGACGGTCGGCGTCGAAGGCCCCGAGGATCCGGATCAACCGGTCCAGGGTGCTGTCCCGGGGTTTCTCAGCGCTGGACACGATGGGATGCCCGGGCCTGGCCCGGTTCGCGGGGGCTGCCGGAGGGATCCGGGAGCGGGGCGGACTCCTCGGCCCGGTGGCGCCAGCGTTCGCGGACGGCCTCGTCGAGGTCGGCCCAGGGCAGCGCCGGGGGGTGGCCGAGGCGGGGCAGGAGTCTCGAGCGCTCGGCGCAGAGCGCTCGGCCAGCCTCGTCACGGGTCACCGGGTCGTGCGTCACAGCTCAATTATGGACCCGAGCGGCGCGGGGCCGGGCGGGGCCGCCGGGGTGGGTCATGATGTCTCCCCTCACGGGTCCGCCCTGGGCGTCAGTGCGCTCCCAGGCGGGTCGGGGAGGCCTTCCGGGCGCCGGTGGTCCTCGCCGCACGGGCAGGCCGGGGCGGGTCCTTCGGACCGCGTGGCGCCGGGACGCCGAGCTCCGTGACCGTGGCCACCAGGTCCAGCCGGATGTCCCGGTACTGCTCCTCCGTCAGGTCCACCAGGGGCAGCCGGACCGAGCCGCCCGGCAGGCCCAGCGCGCGCAGGGCCGCCTTGGCCGAGGCTGCGGCCGGGGCGCGGAACATGCCGGCACAGATCGGCACCAGCTGGCGGTGCAGGGCGAGCGCCTCGGCGTTCCGGCCCTCGTCGTGCAGGCGCAGCAGCGTCTGCAACCGGTCGCCCACCACGTGCCCGGCCACGGACACGAAGCCGGTGGCGCCCACGGACAGCCAGGGCAGGTTGAGCATGTCGTCTCCGGAGTAGAAGGCCAGCCCGGAGGTGCGCATGATCGAGGACGCCGCGCCGAGGTCCCCCGTGGCGTCCATGACGGCGATGATCTGCGGGTGCTGGGCGGCGTCCCGGAGGGTCTCCGGTTCGAGGTCTACCCCGACGCGTCCCGGGTTGTCGTAGAGCATCACCGGCAGCGGGGTGGCATCGGCGATCGCCCGGAAGTGCTCGAGCAGACCGGACTGGCTGGGGCGGGAGTAGTAGGGCGCCGCGACGAGCAGCCCGTCGGCCCCGGCCTCGTGCGCCGCGACCGCCAGCCGGACGCTGTGGGCGGTGTTGCCGGAGCCCACCCCGGCGATGACCTTCCGGCCGGTCCCGGACACGGCCCGGCGGGCCACCACGATCATGCGCCGCTTCTCCGCGTCGTCCGTGGCACTGGACTCGCCGGTCGCGCCGTTGACGAGCACACCGTCGTTCCAGCCGTCGCGGGTCAGCCGGCCCACCAGTTGCTCGGCGGCCGTCGCGTCCATCTTCCCGGCCGCGTCGAAGGGGGTGACCATCGTGGTGATGACGCGGCCGAAGGCGGCGACGGCGGCGCTGCCGGCCGGGGTGCAGCCGGGATGCTCCCCGGGATGACCGGTGCCCCCGTGCCGGCCGGCGGGCTGGTCCGCGGACGGGGACGGGAGGATGGCCGGGATGCCGGGAACGGCCTGGTCTGGTCGGTCGGTTACGCTCACGGATGGTCTTCCTGCTCTGCCCCCCGTGGCCCCCCGGAGGTCCGGAGGGTGTTTCCGGAACCGGGGGGGCTGAGACAGGACGGCTGCACTCGGATGGCGGATCACGCCGGCGCGACCGGGACATTCGGATAGGTCGCGCTGCTGAGATCCTTGAGATCACGGTAGGGTCTCCGTCCGGCCAGCGGTACACCCGCTTACCACCAGTCCCCGGGCCCCCCCGGGTCCGCCGACGCTCGGGCCCTACTCGACGCCGGTGGAGCGAGGGCCCGGACAGCATCCCGCGACGGTCCTCCTGCCCTGTCAGCAGTGGCCGTAACGATCGAGTATTGACTTCCGGGGATGCTCTGCTAGGTGCGCACGCCGTCGTGATCCGCCGCTCCAGTTCACCCAGTGTTCACCTGAAATATCCTGCAGCGGCGGTTATCGTGCCCCCGTCATCGTGGACGGCATGAACCTCCCCCGCCCGCGGACACGAGGCATGCGCTCCGGGAATCCCGGGCACGGGACCCGAACGGGGCGCCGACAAGGACCGATGAACCGCCGACTCCCGGCAGACGCCGACGGGCTCCTGCTCCATGACCGAGGCATTCGGGCGCGGGCCGAGACGTGGGGTCCGGCCGGTCCCCGGAGACGACCGTGCGGGCAGCCTCCCCCGGGCCGCGACCGGCGGCACGAGGGAG
>JAPFFX010000249.1 GCA_026645375.1 Citricoccus sp. WCRC_4
CGTGGAGCGGCCGGCCCGCGGCGAGCGAGTAGAGCTGGGCGGTGACAAAGCCCTCGCCGTCCAGCCCTGCACCGTAGGCGCCCGGTCCAGCAGCAGCGCGCCGAAGGCGGCCAGCACGAAGAAGGACAGGAAGATGTCCAGCAGGCCGGTGCGGGAGAGCACCACGTGGTGGCCCTCCACGGCCAGCAGCAGCCCGGCCACTCCGCCCAGGAACACCGAGCGGAAGAGCCGCTGGGCGATCAGCGCGGTCAGCAGCACGGACAGGGTCCCGGCGATCGCCGCCGAGAAGCGCCAGCCGACACCGTGGTCCGTGCCGAACCACAGCAGCCCTAAGGCGATCAGCCACTTGCCCAGCGGCGGGTGCACCACGTACTCGGGGGCGTCCTCGGGCTGCGGGTCCCCGGCGGCGAACCGCTCGTTGTGCTCTTCCGGCCAGTTCAGCTCGTAGCCGGCCTGCAGCAGGGTGTAGGCGTCCTTGACGTAGTACGTCTCGTCGAAGACCAACTGGTGGGGGTGGTCCAGCCGCGCCAGGCGCAGCACCGCGGCCACCAGCGTCACGGCCAGCGGCACGATCCAGCCCCAGTGGCCGGGGCGGCAGCGCTCGCCGAGCAGCCGCAACCGCAGGGCGGCCTCGGTGTAGGCGTCGAGGGGGGTGTCCAGCCAGCGGCCGCGCACGGGGGCCGGTTCCCGTGCCTCCGGCCGGGACGACGCCGCGGCGTCGGGCGCGGCCGACGGGGCGGAGTGCGGGGGCGGGAACACCCTGCCATGGTACGTGCAGGTCGGTGGGGGATCGCAGGCGCCTACGATGAGGGCATGGCTGATGCAGAGAACCCCGGTGGACGGATCGTGCTGGCGGCTACGCCCATCGGCAACCTCTCGGACGCCTCACCACACCTCAGGCACCTGCTGGCCACCGCCGACGTGGTGGCCGCCGAGGACACCCGCCGCGCCCATCACCTGGCCCAGGGCCTGGGCGTCAGGATCGCCGGGAAGGTCGTCAGCCATCACGAGCACAACGAACGCGAGTCCACGCAGGAGCTGCTGGACGCCGCCCGGGACGGCGCCGTGGTGGCGGTCGTCACCGACGCCGGCATGCCGCTGGTGTCCGACCCCGGTTACCGGCTGGTCTCGACCGCGGCCGGGCAGGGTGTTCCCGTGACCTGCGCACCCGGCCCGAGCGCGGTGACCACCGCGCTGGCCTTGTCCGGGCTGCCCACCGACCGCTTCGCCTTCGAGGGGTTCCTGCCGCGCAAGGAGGGGGAGCGCTCGCGATTGCTCACCGAGCTGTCCCGTGACGCCCGGACCCTGGTCTTCTTCGAGTCACCGCACCGGCTGGCCGCGACCCTGTCCTCCCTGCGGGACGCCTTCGGCGCCGACCGCCCCGCCTGCGTGGCCCGCGAACTGACCAAGCTCCACGAGGAGGTCGTCCGGGACAGCCTCGAGGGCCTGCTCGAGTGGGCGGGCTCGAAGGACGTCAGGGGCGAGATCGTGATCGTCACGGCGGGGGCCACCAGCGAACCGGACACGGACACCGCCGGCCAGGTGGCCGACGTCGAGGTCCTCGTGGCCTCCGGGACCCGGCTCAAGGAGGCCGTGGCGACCGTGGCCGCCGCACGCGGGGTGCCCAAGCGAGAGCTGTACGAGGCGGTCCTGGCGTCTCGCCAGTAGGCCGGAACAGGGCGCGGACGGGCCCGCACAGTGCACCGGTGTCGCATTGTGACCTGTGCAGGATGGCCCCACGTGCGGCAGTAGTCTGGGGATGAACGGTCCCCGACGACGGTGACACCCGCCGCCGGCCGACCGAGCCGACCGACCGGAAATGAGGTTCCCCATGACTGTCACCGCCGAACGCGAGCAGGAACTGCTGCAGTCCGTCCCCACCGGCCTGCTGATCAACGGAGAGTGGCGGGACGCCAGCTCCGGCAAGACCCTGGACGTGCACGACCCGGCCACCGGCAAGGTCCTGCTCTCCATCCAGGACGGCAACTCGGATGATGCCCTGGCCGCCCTGGACGCCGCCGCCGCCGTGCAGTCCGAGTGGGCGCTGACGGCCCCGCGCGAGCGCGCCGAGATCCTGCGCCGCGCCTTCGACCTGGTCACCGCCCGGGCCGAGGACTTCGCCCTGCTGATGACCCTGGATATGGGCAAGCCGCTGGCCGAGGCCCGCGGTGAGGTCGCCTACGGCGCCGAGTTCCTGCGCTGGTTCTCCGAGGAGACGGTGCGCCACTACGGCCGGTACTTCACCTCGCCCGAGGGCAAGAACAAGATGATCGTGACGCACAAGCCCGTGGGCCCGTCGCTGCTGATCACCCCGTGGAACTTCCCGCTGGCCATGGCCACCCGCAAGGTCGCCCCGGCGGTGGCCGCCGGCTGCACCATGGTGCTCAAGCCCGCCAAGCTCACCCCGCTGACCTCCATGCTCTTCGCCCAGGTCATGCAGGAGGCGGGCCTGCCGGCCGGCGTGCTCAACGTCGTCGCCGGTTCCTCGGCCTCCGCGATCTCCGGACCGCTGATGAAGGACTCCCGGCTGCGCAAGGTGTCCTTCACCGGATCCACCCCGGTCGGCGTGCGCCTGATGCAGGATGCCGCCCAGAACGTGCTGCGCACCTCGATGGAACTCGGTGGCAACGCCCCGTTCCTGGTGTTCGAGGACGCTGACCTGGATGCCGCCGTCGAGGGGGCCATGGCCGCCAAGATGCGCAACATGGGCGAGGCCTGCACCGCCGCGAACCGCTTCATCGTGCACGAGGACGTGGCCGAGGAGTTCAAGGCCAAGTTCGCCGCCGCCCTGGCCGCCCTGAACCCGGCCCGCGGCACCGAGCCGGACTCCACCGTGGGCCCGATCATCGACGGGGGCGCCCGCGACGACATCCACACCCTGGTCCAGGAGTCCGTCGCGGCCGGTGGCGAGGTCGTCACCGGTGGCACGCCGAAGGAGGGCGAGGGCTTCTTCTACATCCCGACCCTGCTGTCCGTGGGCAAGGACAACCCGATCCTGTCCCAGGAGATCTTCGGCCCGGTGGCCCCCGTGACCACCTTCGCCACCGAGCAGGAGGCCATCGAGCTGGCGAACGCCTCCCAGTACGGCCTGGCGTCCTACATCTACACCAAGGACGTCAACACGATGTTCCGGGTCTCCGAGCAGATCGAGTTCGGCCTGGTCGGCTTCAACGCGGGCGTGATCTCCAACGCCTCCGCCCCGTTCGGCGGCGTGAAGCAGTCCGGCCTGGGACGCGAGGGCGGCGCCGAGGGCATCGAGGAGTACACCACGGTGCAGTACATCGGCATCGCCGACCCCTACGCCGCGAAGAAGTAGTCCGGCACCTCGACAGCCCCACCACAGGACGGGCCCGGCTTCGGCCGGGCCCGTCTGTGTGCCGGGCCCGTCTGCGTGCGGGGATCACCGGTGGGGTGCGCCCGGTCATCGGCGCGGGTGGCGGTCCCTGATCCAGCCGGGCCAGCCGGTCGATCCGGGTGAGCCGGTCGATCCGGGTGAGCCGGGCCGGCCGGAGGCGGGCAGCAGCGACGCCGGGAGCCACCGGGCCCGGCGCCGGACGGCCGGGTCCGCGGCCTG
>JAPFFX010000250.1 GCA_026645375.1 Citricoccus sp. WCRC_4
GGACCAGCTGACCGCCCAGGTGCGGGACACGATCGATGCCCCGCCGACCGGACCCGACGACGACGGCTCGCCGGCCCTGCAGTCCGTCCAGACCGTCCGGTGAGCGCGGTCATCGCATGAACCCGGTCATCGCATGAACCCGGTCTCCCCGTGAGCGCCTCCCCGTCCCGCCCCCGGGTCCTGTACTACGCCCACGACCACGGCATCGGGCACCTGCACCACGCGGCCCGCGCCGCCCGGACCGGGGCCTTCGACCTGACCGTGGCCACCTCCGCGGCCCGCGCCGCCGAGGTGCTGCCGCCCGCCACCGGGCTCCGGGTGCCGCCCGCCACCGGGCTCCGGGTGCTGCCCTCCGACGTCGTCCCCGGGCACCGCCAGCCGTCCGGGTCCCGGTTGCACTACACCCCCACCGGTCCGGTCATCCGGGACCGGTTCGCCGCCCTGCTCGAGGCGGCCCGGACGGTGCAGCCGGACGTCGTGGTGGTGGACGTGTCCGTGGAGACCGCCCTGTTCCTGCGCCTGGCCGGCTACCCGGTGATCCACCGGCGCATGCACGGGGACCGGACGGACCCGGCCCACGAGCTCGTCTACGCCGAGTCCGACCATCTGATCGCCCACTACGGCGCCGGACTGGAGGAGCCGGGCTGGTGCGAGCGGTTCGGGGCGAAGACCACGTTCCTCGGCGCCCCGGACACGTCCGGCCGGCTCGGCCGACGGGCCGGCCCCCGCGCCGGTTCCTCCTCGGCCGTCCGGACCACGACGCCGGAGATCGCCGTGGTGACCGGCACCGGCGGCGGCGGGGTCCGGCTGGCCGACCTCGCGCGGGCCGCGGGCCAGGTGCCCGGTGCCCGCTGGCACGTCTACGGGTCGGTGCGCGGCGGGGACGGCGCCGTGCCGCCGAACATGGTGCTGCACGGCTGGACCGACGACGTCGCCGGCCGGATGCGCGCGGCGGACCTGGCGGTGGTCTCGGCCGGGTACAGCGCCGTGGCCGACGCGACGGGATCGGCCCGGCCCCTGGTGCTGGCCCCGGAGGAGCGTCCCTTCGACGAGCAGGACCACTTCGCCGCCGCCGCCCGGGCTGCGGCCGGGGTGCCCTGGTGCCGGTGGGGGGACGAGTCCGCGGACTGGGCCGGCGCCGTGGAGGCGGCCCTGGGGGACCCGGCCTCGGCGGACCGGCTGGCGGCGGAGGTCCTCACGGAGCCGGGAGAGTACCGGCGCCGCTGGGAGGCCGCGGTGGCGCAGGTCCTCGGTTGACGCGCGCGGCGAGCGGGGCGCAGCGGTCGGGAGTCCGCCACGCCCCACCGGCCGCTAGCTGAGGGTGGCCGTGTCGATGACGAAGCGGTACCGCACGTCCGAGGCGAGGACACGGTCGTAGGCCTCGTTGACCTGGTCAGCGGAGATGACCTCGATCTCGGCGCCGATGCCGTGCTCGGCGCAGAAGTCGAGCATCTGCTGGGTCTCGTCGATGCCGCCGATCATCGATCCGGCGAAGGAACGCCGGCCGCCGATGAGCGCCCCCGCGTTCACCGGCAGCGGTTCGGCCGGGGCCCCGACGTTGACCATGGTCCCGCCCACGGTCAGCAGCCCCAGGAAGGCGCTGACGTCGATCGGGGCGCTGACGGTGTTGATGATCAGGTCGAACGAGCCGGCCAGGTCCGTGAACGTCTCGTCGTCGCTGGTCGCGTAGTAGTGGTCCGCGCCCAGGCGCAGCCCGTCCTCCTGCTTCCTGAGGGACTGGGACAGGACGGTGACCTCGGCGCCCATCGCGTGCGCGATCTTCACGGCCATGTGCCCGAGACCGCCGAGCCCGACGACGGCGACCTTCTTGCCCGGGCCGGCACCCCAGCGGTGCAGGGGCGAGTAGGTGGTGATTCCAGCGCAGAGCAGTGGGGCTGCGACATCGAGCTCGATGCCCTCCGGGATCCCGAGCACGAAGTCCTCGGTGACCACGATGTGGGAGGAGTATCCGCCCTGGGTGATGGTCCCGTCGCGGTCGGTGACCCCATAGGTGCCCACCATGCCATCGAGGCAGTACTGCTCATCACCGGCGGCGCAGTTGGCGCACTGTCCGCAGGAATTGACCATGCAGCCCACACCGACTCGGTCGCCGACGGCGTGCCTGGTCACGTCAGGTCCGACCTCCGTGACGATGCCGGCGATCTCGTGACCGGGGACCAGGGGGTAGGACTGGGGTCCCCATTCGCCGCGCACCGTGTGGATGTCGGAATGGCAGATCCCGGCGTACTTGATCTCGATCAGCACGTCGTGGGCACCGACGGCGCGGCGTTCGATGGTGGTGGGGACGAGGTCCGCGGCCGCAGCGGGGGCGGCGTACGCGAGGGCGGTGGTGGTCATGGGTATCTCCTTGTGGGGGTTCGTGTGGTGCCCGGGGGGTGTCCGGGCGATGGTCGTCACGGGTCGACCGTGTGGGCATGCGGGACCAGCGGACCCCGGGGTCCGCGGACTGACGGCCGTGGTGTCTAGCCCCTCCCGGACTTCTTGAGGTCGTCGGCCAACGCGCGCGCCTCGTCCGAGAGCCGTTCTGCCCTGGACTGATCACCGGCCTGGATGGCCTGCCAGTACTCGATCTTCACTCCGACGTACCGGCTCCGGAGGACGACGGCTCGTGCCTCGGCCTCCAGCCGCTCCTGCTGCGCCTCCAGCAAGGCGATCTGCTCCGGCGCCGCGGCCGGCCCGAGCCGACCGTTCGCCAGGTAGCGGCGCATGTCCGCCACCGACATGCCCGTCGCGCTCAGGCATGACACCCAGGTCAGCAGGTCCAGGTCCTCCTCGGTGTAGACGCGGTGCTTGCTGCTGGCACCCCGGCCGATCGGGGAGATCACTCCTATGGACTCGTAGTAGCGCAACGTGCTGGCCGGCAAGCCCGTCAGCGCCGCTGCCTCCTTGATCGAGTACGTGTGCCTGGTGCCCGGTGCGCTCACCGCACCAACGATAGGAACTTCAAGTGCTTGAAGACAAGCACCACGAATCAGAAGGCCGCGGATGGCTGGCGCGCCGACTCGACCTCCGCGTCCGTGGGCGTCCGCAGCACCACCAGCCGGTCGCCGTCGGGGTCCCAGTCGACGAGCCCGAGGTCGCGGAACTGACCGAGCCAGCCCTCCATCGGCCAGGTGCCGTGGACCTGGCGGAAGCGGCGGGCGTTGACGAGGATGTCGGCGAAGTGGTGCAGCGGGGGCCGGTGGACGCCGTGGTGCTGGTGGAACACGGTGGCCCGGGAGGACCGCAGGGCCAGGCCGGCGTCGCGGGCGCGGAACGCGACGTCGGTGTCCTCGGCGCCGTAGCCGCTGAAGGCCTCGTCGAAGCCGCCGAGCCGGTCGAGGTCCGCCGAACCCACCGCCAGGACGAGCGTCCACACCAGGTGCCAGTCGTCCGTCGGTCCCTCGCCCAGGTGCCCCCGCGCCGCGTGGGGCACGGAGAGCTCGCGCAACCGGTCGTCGTCGGGAAGCCCGGTGGCGGCGTGCGCCTCCTGCACCCAGCCGGGGACGAGGTAGCGCGGGGTGCCCATGACGAGCGTGCCCGGATGGGCCCGGACCGTCTCCGCCAGCGTCCCGACGGCGGCGGCGGACGGGATGCAGTCCACGTCCAGGAACACCAGGACCTCGCCGCCGGCCAACCGGGCCGCCCGGTTGCGGGCCGCGGCCAGCGGAAGCGTCCCGGGGGCGTCCACGTGGGAGGTCACCACCGGCAGGTCGGTGGCCGGCACCGCGCCGTCGGGCTGGTTCATGAACACGACCACGACCTCGTCCGGGCGCGGGGTGGCCCGTTCCAGTCCGGCGAGCACGCGGGCCAGGTGCTCGTCCCGGCCGCCGGTGATCACCAGGACGGAGGTGGTGGTCGTCGGGTCCGCCATCAGGCGCCCACGGTCTCGCGGGACCTGGCCGCGGCCAGGGCACGGGCGTAGAGGCGCTCGTGCTCGGCGGCCACCACCTCGCGTTGGGCCCACCGCGCCGAGGGGTCGGCCGGCCGGATCGCGTCCCGGCGGTCCAGCAGGGCCAGGAGGGCACCGGCCAGGGCGGCGGCATCGCCGGGGGCGAAGGTCTCGATGGCGGGGGAGGTGGCCTGGCCGGCGAAGCATCCGAGGTCCGGCACGGCCACCGGCACGCCCAGGTCCCGGCACATCTCCAGCCAGCCCGAGTGGGTGCCGAAGGCGTAGGGCAGCACGGTCACGTCCAGGGAGCGCAGGTCGGCGTGCAGCGCGTCGTCCCCGAGCCGGCCGTGTTCCCAGAGGTCGAAGCCGTATGCCGCGCACTCGGCCCGCAACCGCCCCAGCGCCTCGGTGTCCTGGGGGTCCTCGCGGACGTCCACCCGCACCCGGGCCGCCACCCCGCGCTCGCGCAGCCGCCGCACGGCCTCGGCCGTACCGGGCAGGGCCGAGAAGGGATCCACGTTGGCCCGCAGGTCCTTGGCGTGCAGCCCGATCACGACCTCCCGGCCCGCGGCGGCCACCCCGGGGCGGGCCCACCGGGACAGCCGGCGTCCGGTGCCGCCGGCGGCCTGGGCGGGAATCCGGTCCAGGGGCACGATGTGCGGATGGGGCACCACGGTGGCCGCCCGGTCCCAGCGCGCCAGGATCTCCGCGGCCGCCGGGTCGGTCAGCGTCAGGACCTCGTCGGCCGCGGGGATGAGCACGTCCAGCTGGGCCAGGTGCCGGGAGCGGTCGGCGAAGTGGGGGTTGTGCAGGTCGTGCACCGTGACCACCAGGGCCGAGCCGGCCGCGCGCAGCACGTCGACCACCTGCTGTAGCTGCTCCGGGGCGTAGGAGTCGAAGCCGAAGTGCACGTGCAGGACGTCCGGCACGTTCTCGCGGAGCCAGTCGGCGTCCAGCGCGCGGGGCGGCCACCACTGGCCGGCGGGGGCGCCGGGGACGGGCGGGTCGGGAAGGACGGCGTAGACGGGTGGGCGGCCGGGCGGCAGCACGTGACGGCAGTAGGGGTGGTCGGACGGCACCATCTGCACCGTGTGGTGATCACTGGGTGCCACCCGTCTCCTCGTGTAGTCCTGTCCGGGCCGACAGGGCACGGACCACCAGCATACTGTTGAAGGATCACGACGACGGTGGCCAGGGCCGGCCGACCGGGCGGCACCCGCGTGCCGCACCGGGGACGGACGAGACGGCCGGTGAGGGGAAGTCATGGGGCAAGACCAGGTCCCGGCGGACGCCGGGCGGGCGGAACACTACGCCGAGTTCTACGGCGTGCGGGAACTGCCCGGGCCGGATGTCCTCGCAGTCCTGGGCAACTGCCAGTCCGAGGCGCTGCGGCAGCTCATCTCCTCCGGTCCCGCGTGCTCGGCGGTGCCACCGAGCGTGCGGATCCCGCCGGTCTTCGAGCTCACCGCACAGGACCTGCCACATCTTCACCGCGTGCTGTCCAGGACCTCCGTGCTGGTGGCCCAGCCCGTGCGGGAGGACTACCGGGGCCTGCCCCTGGGCACCGGCCAGCTCGCGGAGCACCTGCCGTCCGGGGCCACGACGGTGCGGATCCCGGCACTCTATGACAGTTCCCTCTTCCCCTGGATGGTCACCATCCGGCACCCCGACCGGCCGGACGAGGACCCGCCCGTGGTGCCGTACCACGACCTGCGGACCCTGGCCGAGGCGGCCGCCGAGCTCGACGGCGGCCCGCGCGCCCCGGAGGAACCGGCACCGGTCCGCCTGCCCCTGGCCCCGGAACGGATCCGTCAGCTGGCGGAGGCGTCCCTCGATCGGCTGCGCGAACGCGAGCGGGCCCACGGGACGCTGCCGGTGGCCGACCGGATCGCGGAACTCGCGGTGCCGGCCTTCCACACCATCAACCATCCCGCCAACGAGGTGCTCGCCCTGCTGGCCTCCGCGGTGCGGGCCGACCTGGGCGCCGACCCCTCCGTCGCCGTACCCGCCAGGACCCTGCTGGGCGACGTCCTGGCGCCACTGGAACCGCAGGTCCTGGCGGCCCTGGAGGTGACCGGCCCCTCCCGGGCGGACTGGAGGGTCAACGGGGACGAGGTGAGCGACGCGCTCGTGCGCTCGGCCCACCTCGACTGGTACCGGGCGAATCCGGTGGCGGTGCGGGCCGGCGTCGAACGCCACCGGCGGCTGCTGTCGGACCTGGGGCTGAGCGCATGAGCGGGCCCGAGGCGCTGGAACGCGCCGGGGGCCGGGACGGCGGGCGGTCGCATCGGCTGCCGACGTACGTGGTGGTCGGGCCCGAACGGCACGGGGTGGTGCAGCACGCCCTGTCGATGGCGGATGCACTGCACGGGATCGGCGTGGACGTGCCGGTGGTCCGCCTGCCCGATGCCGCCGCACTGACGGATTGGTTCGCGCAGGGCGGCGACCGCGGCGGGCCCGTCCACCTGGACGTCACCGACGCCCTGTTCGGGGCCACCGCGAGCGAGGCCGCGGACGTGCTGACCGGCAGCCTGCCGCCCCGGACCACGTTCACCCTGCACGATGTGCCACAACCGGCCGAGGGCGCCGGCCGGTTCGCCCGGCGCGCGGTCGCCTACGCGGCCCTGGCGCGGTTCTCGTCCGGCACCGTCGTCTCCAGCCGGCATGAGCTCGCGTTGCTGGACGCGCTGGAGGCCGGTGACGGCCAGGAGTGGCCCGGTGTCACGGCGGTGATCCCGCTGCCCGTGGAGGCCCGCCGCGGTGCGGCGTCGGCGAACAGTCCCGGGGAGCCGCCGCGCCGGCCCATCGAGGGCCTCGGCGAGGACGTCGTCCTGCTCGGCTTCCTCTATCCCGGCAAGGGGCACCTCGAGGCCGTGGACGCCCTGGCCCTGCTGCGCCGCCGGG
>JAPFFX010000264.1 GCA_026645375.1 Citricoccus sp. WCRC_4
CCAGATTGTGTGCTGCAGCTACATGAGCAAACAGTACAAACGCAATTGCTGCCACTGGGCGGTGGGCCGGGACGGCCGGCCGGGCCCGCGGTGCCCGCCCTGGCCGAGCGCCACGGCATGACGACGTGGGACGTCGGGGACATCCCCCGCAAGCTCGACACCACGATCGCCGCCGGGTCCGGGACGCAGCGCATCACCGGGTACCCGGGCCTGACCGCCGAGACCCTGCCGGACGGTACCCCGGCGGCCGGGCTGACCGTGTTCCGCACCGAGGCGGACCAGCGCTCCGCCCACCGGGCCGGTGTCGTGAACCTGCTGCTCGCCCAGGTCCCGAGCCCGCAGCGCTACGTGCTGGACCACCTGGACAACCGGGAGAAACTGACCTTCACGCAGAACCCCCACGGCTCGGTGGACCAGCTGGTGGCCGACTGCACCCGGGCCGCCGTGGACCGGTTGGTGCCGGAGGACCTGCCCTTCACCGCCGGCGAGTTCCAGGCGCTGTTCACCGCCGTGCGGGCGGAGCTGATCGACACGGTGTTCGCCGTGACGGCCGTCGTGGAGAAGGTGCTGTCCCGCGCCGGCCAGGTCCGCCGCGAGCTCAAGGGCTCGGTGTCCCTGGCGATGGCGCCGGCGCTCAGTGACATCAAGGCCCAGCTGGGGCAGCTCATCGTCCCCGGCTTCGTCGCGGCCACCGGGTGGCGGCACCTGCAGCACCTGCCGCGCTACCTGGACGGCATGTTGCGCCGGATCGAGAGGCTCAAGGCCGGCGGGCACCTGCAGCGTGACGGCCTGGACATGGCCGTGGTCCAGTCCCTCGAGGATGACTTCGATGCTGCCGTGGCCGCCGTCCCGGCCGGCCGGCCGGTGCCTGCGGCCCTGGAGGAGGTGCGCTGGCTGATCGAGGAATTGCGGATCAGCTTCTTCGCCCAGGACCTCGGCACCGCCGTGTCCGTCTCCGAGAAGCGCGTCCGACAGGCCCTGAAGCAGGCCACGGGCTGACCTGCCGGCCCGCGGCCGGCGGCCTGCGGTCCCTTGTCCCCGTCGAGACGCCGGTGCCACACTGGCCGCCATGAAGGTACTCGACGAGCTCATGGGACGCGTGGAACGGTGGAAGGCGCTGGACCGGGTCGGCCGGCCCGCCGCAGCGGCGGTGGGACGGGTGGTGAGCCCGAGGCCCGTGCGCAATCTCCTCAGCGGCACCGCACTGGGACACCCGGCGCATCCGATGCTCACCGACCTGCCGATCGGGGCCTGGTCCATGGCCACGCTGCTGGACCTGGTGGGAGGACGGGCGGCGGAACCGGCTGCCGACCTGCTCGTGGCCGCCGGGATGGCGAGCGCGGTCCCCACGGCCGCCACCGGGCTCAACGACTGGTCCGACACCCAGGGGGCCGCCCGCCGGGTGGGTCAGGTCCACGCCGCCTCCGTCAACATCGGCCTGGCCCTCTACACGGCCTCCTTCGTGTCCCGCCGGCGCGGGTCCCGCACCGCCGGCACGGTCCTCGGCTTGGCTGGGCTCGGGGCGGTCATGGTCGGCGGGTTCCTCGGCGGGCACCTCAGCTACGCCCTGGGCGTCAACGTGAACCGGACCGCGTGGCGGAAGGGCCCCCGGGACTGGACCGAGGTCCTGGACGCGGCCGAGCTGATGCCCGGCGGGCACCGCGTGGTGCAGGCGGGCCCGGTGTCCGTGCTGCTGGTGCGGAACGCGGACGGGATCGCCGCACTGGACAGCGTCTGCAGCCATATGGGCGGTCCCCTGGAGGAGGGCACCCTCGCCGACGGCTGCGTCACCTGCCCCTGGCATGGCAGCACGTTCCGGCTCCGGGACGGGGGCATCGTCCGCGGCCCGGCCAGCGTCCCCCAGCCCGCCTATGAGGCGCGGGTGCAGGACGGCCGGATCCAGGTCCGGGCCCGCCCCTGACCGGTACCGGCCGGGCGTCAGTCCCCGGGGACGAACTCCCCGTGACCGGCCACCCGCAGCCCGGCACGGATCTTCTCGGCGGCGGCGTCCAGGTCCTCCGGCTCGGGGCTGTTGTCCACCTGCTCCAGGTCGAAGTCGTCGAGGGAGTTGGACGGCCAGACGTGCACGTGCAGGTGCGGGATCTCGTACCCCGCGACCATCAGCCCGGCCCGCTGGGCGCCGAAGGCCTCCACCTGCACCCTGCCGATCGCCTGGGCCACGGTGACCAGGTGCGAGACGAGGTCCGGGTCCGCCTCGGTCCACTTGTCCACCTCGGCGCGGGGCACCACGAGGGTGTGGCCCTGGGTCAGGGGGCCGATGGACAGGAAGGCCGCGCAGGTCTCGTCCTGCCAGACGAAGCGGCCGGGCAGTTCCCCGTTGATGATGCGGGTGAAGACGGTGCTCATGGTGTGGGCTCCTCCATCGTGGTCGTGCGTGGGTGGGCGTTCAGGGTCGGGTGCGCGTGGGATCCGCGCGGAGGGCCGTCAGGGTTCCTCGCCGGTGGCCACCGGGCGCCCCGGCGTGTTCGACCAGGCGGACCAGGACCCGGGGTACAGCGCCGCCCGGTACCCCGCGATGTTCAGTGCCGCCACCTCGTGGGCGGCGTTCACGCCCGAGCCGCAATAGGCCCCGACCGGGTGGTCCTGGTCCACGCCGAGGGTACGGAACCGCTTGGCCAGCTCGGCCGCCGGACGGAACCGGCCGCCCTCGTCCAGGTTCTGCGTGGTGGGGGCGCTGACGGCACCGGGGATGTGTCCGGCCCGGGGATCCAGCGGTTCCACCTCACCGCGGTAGCGGGCGGCGGACCGGGCGTCCAGCAGCAGCCCGGACCGGGGCAGGCCCGCGGCCTCGTCGATGTCGAGCACCGGCATCCTGCCCCAGGTGGTCCGGGCGTTGCCGGGCCGCGGGATCACCTCCCCCGCCTGCAGCGGCAGTTCGGCCGCCCGCCAGGCCGCCAGGCCCCCGTCGAGCAGGTAGGTGCGGTCCAGGCCCACGTGCCGCAGCAGCCACCAGGCCCGGGCGGCCGAGGTGCCCTGGGCGTCGTCGTACACCACCACGGTGTCCCCGTCGTCGATACCCAGCATCCGCACGGTGTCCCCGAACCGGTCCGGGTCCGGCAGCGGGTGCCGGCCCTCGCGCGGGCCGTCGTGACCGGCCAGCTGGCTGTCCATGCTCACGTACACCGCCCCGGGCAGGTGGCCCTGCAGGTACTCGTCGTGGCCGTTCTGGGAGCCCAGTGCGGTCCACCGGATGTCCAGCACCTTCAGGGTCTCGGGATCCGGACGCGGCTCCGTGGGCACGAACCCCGGACGCGGCGGGTCATCCGGCGCCTGCGCCGCGGCCGGGGCATGGCCCTGCCAGGCGGCCACCGTTTGGACGTCCACCAGGACGGGGGCGGCGCCGTTCAGCCGATCCACGCGGTGTCCCCCTCCTCCAGGACGAGGAGCCCGGTCCCGTAGCGCTCGGCGAACGTGGTGGCCTGGCGACGGTACATCGGCAGCCCGCGGCCGTTCAGCAGCCCGTCGTGGACGGGGATGGCCTGGCGCGGGCGCACGGCGGTGATGAAGTCGACCATCTCGGCGAGCTTGGACCACGGGGCGCTCAACGGGACCAGGAGGGTGTGCGGCGCCGGGCCGTCGGGGACGATGTAGCTGTCCCCGGGGTGGTAGACCAGCCCGTCGAGGACGTAACCGGTGTTGGCGACCACGGGGATCTGCGGATGGATGAGGGCGTGCTGTCCGCCCACGGTCCGCACGGCGAAGCCCGCGGTCTCGAACTGCTCACCGGGGCCCGTGGCGATGATCCGGTCGGCCGGGACCCCGGCGGCGCCGGCGGCCCCGGCGAGCCGGGCGGCGGGGGCCGCGGATTCTTGCACCCTTTTCTTTGTTCTGGTTCCTAATTCTTCCCCGAGGAGTGGTGTGCTCATTGACGA
>JAPFFX010000342.1 GCA_026645375.1 Citricoccus sp. WCRC_4
CCGTCGGCGTGGCCACCCAGAACCCCGAGCTGCGCTCCCGCTTCACGGGGACCCCGGAGTTCGTGGTCACCTTCTTCGAGTACATCGCCGAGGAGGTGCGCGAGTACCTCGCCGAGCTGGGCTTCCGATCCCTCGACGAGGCGATCGGCCACATCGAGGTCCTGGACCGGGACGAGTCCCTGGACCACTGGAAGACCGGTGGACTGGACCTGTCCGGCATCCTCTCCGGCTACGATCCGGCCGACCCCGAGAAGGCGCGGCAGCTGCTCAGCCACACGGGGCAGAACCACGAGCTGGACCGGCACTTCGACAACGACCTCATCACGGCGGCCGAGCCCGCGATCGCCACCGGGCAGCGCCTCGAGGTGTCCAAGGCCATCGTCAACACCGACCGCGCCGCCGGGACGATGCTGGGCTACCACGTGACCCGGGCCCGGTTGCTGGACGAGCTGGCGGACGACACCATCACGGTGCGGCTCACGGGCGAGGCGGGACAGTCCCTCGGGGCGTTCGTGCCGGCGGGCATCACCCTGCGGCTCGAGGGCGACGCCAACGACTACGTCGGCAAGGGCCTGTCCGGTGGACGGATCGTCGTCCGCCCGGACGAGCGCGCCGTGTTCGCCGCCGAGGACAACGTCGTGGCGGGCAACGTCATCGGCTACGGGGCCACGTCCGGCGAGCTGTACCTGCGCGGTCGCGTGGGAGAGCGGTTCCTGGTGCGCAACTCCGGGGCCAGCGCCGTCGTGGAGGGCATCGGGGACCACGGCTGCGAGTACATGACCGGCGGCCGGGCCCTGATCCTGGGCCGCACCGGGCGCAACTTCGGGGCCGGGATGTCCGGCGGCGTGGCCTGGGTCCTGGACCTGGACCGCACCGTCATGAACCCGCTGGCGATGGCGAACGGGGACCTGCTGCTGCTGGAACCCCGGCCCGAGGACCGGGAGGCGATCGCCGGACTGCTGGCCCGGCACCATGCCGAGACCGGTTCGCCGGTGGCGGCCCACCTGCTGGCCACGCTGGACGAGGCCCTGCACCGGTTCACCACCGTGCTGCCGGCCACCTACGACGCCGTGCTCAAGGCCCGTGCGGCCGTCATCGATGAAGGACTGGACCCGGACGGCGTCGACGCCTGGGGTCGGATTCTGGAGGCAACCAATGGCTGATCCCCGTGGATTCCTGACCAACCGCGAACGCCGGGACCGTCCGTCCCGTCCGGTGCCCGTGCGCATCATGGACTTCAAGGACGTCTACGCCCGGCAGGACCCGGACGTGGTGCGCCAGCAGGCCGGGCGCTGCATGGACTGCGGCGTGCCGTTCTGCCACCAGGGCTGCCCGCTGGGCAACCTCATCCCGGAGTGGAACGACCTGGTCCGCCAGGGCCGGATGGAGGAGGCGGCGGCCCGGCTGCACGCGACCAACAACTTCCCCGAGGTCACCGGGCGCATCTGCCCGGCGCCCTGCGAGTCCTCCTGCGTGCTGGGCATCAACCAGCCGGCGGTGACGATCAAGCAGACGGAGGTGTCGATCGCGGACGCCGCCTTCGACAACGACTGGCTCGAGCCGGTCATCCCGCAACGGCTCAACGGGCACACGGTGGCCGTCGTCGGGTCCGGCCCGGCGGGCCTGGCCGCGGCCCAGCAGCTGACCCGGGCCGGGTTCACCGTGGCCGTCTACGAGCGGGACGAGAAGGTCGGCGGACTGCTGCGCTACGGCATCCCGGACTTCAAGATGGAGAAGGACATCCTGGACCGGCGCATCGAGCAGATGGTCGCCGAGGGCACCCGGTTCCGCACCTCCGTGTCGATCGGGGAGGACATCACGTGGTCCGAGCTGCGTGAGCGCTACGACGCCGTGATCATCGCCACCGGTGCTCCCGTGCCGCGCGACCTGCCCGCCCCCGGCCGGCACCTGGCCGGGATCCACCCCGCCATGGACTACCTCGTGCAGTCCAACCGCGTGGTGGCCGGCCAGCAGGTGCCGGACCAGATCCGGGCCGACGGCAAGCACGTGATCGTGCTCGGCGGCGGGGACACCGGCGCGGACTGCATCGGGACCGCGCACCGCCATGGCGCGGCCTCCGTGACCACGCTGGCCATCGGACGGGAACTGCCCACCGAGCGGCCGGCGGACCAGCCCTGGCCCACCATGCCGAAGGTCTTCGAGGTGACCAGCGCCGACGCCGAGGGCGGCACCCGCGAGTACCTGGCCTCGACCGTGGAGTTCCTCGACGACGGCAACGGCCACGTCCGCGCCCTGCGGGTGGCGGAGACCGAGTACCTGCCGGACGGGCGGCGGGTGCCCCGTCCCGGCACCGAACGGGAGATCCCGGCCGACCTCGTGCTGCTGGCCCTGGGCTTCACCGGGGTGCAGGACACCGGGCTGACGCAGGGGCCGGACGGCGCCGGCGTCGTGCTCGAGGGCGGCCTGGTCCGCCGGGACCGGCGCTACGAGACGGACACCCCCGGGGTGTTCGTGGCCGGCGACGCCGGACGCGGGGCCTCGCTGGTGGTGTGGGCGATCGCCGAGGGCCGGGCCTGTGCCCGGGCCGTGGACGAGTCACTGGAGAGCTGGACCCGCCTGCCCTCCCCGGTGGAGCCCACGGACCGGCCGATCGCGGTGCGTGCCGATCAGGGTGCGCTGCGGCCGCGGCGGCGTGAGTACGCCTCCGAGGCTGCCGAGGCCCGGGTGCGCGGCTGAGCCGGCCTCCCATCCGCCGCACGTCGTCCCGCGTCAGTCCCGGAAGGGACCATCTCCTCGTTAGGGTGGAACCATGAGACACGCGAAGATCGTTGCCACGTTCGGTCCGGCCACGGAGGGATACGAGAACACCCGGGCCCTGATCTCCGCTGGCGTTGACGTCGCGCGGATGAACATGAGCCACGGCACGTACGAGGTGCACGAGCGGACCTATGCCGACATCCGCCGGGCCGCCACGGACCTGGACCGCCCGGTCGCGATCTTCGCGGACCTGCAGGGTCCGAAGATCCGGCTGGGCCGGTTCGCCGACGGGCCGCACGTGCTGGCCGTGGGGGACCGGTTCACCATCACCACCCGGGAGGTGGAGGGCACCGCCGAACGGTGCGGCACCACCTTCAAGGGACTGCCGCAGGACGTCCGGACGGGGGACACCCTGCTGATCGACGACGGGAAGGTCGCCCTGCGGGCCGTGGAGGTCACGGACACGGACGTGGTCACCGAGGTGACGGT
>JAPFFX010000411.1 GCA_026645375.1 Citricoccus sp. WCRC_4
GATGAGATCCCCAACGACATCACCCGGAAGACCCCGGCGTCCTTCGAGCCGGTCCTGGACTACGTGGTCGTGAAGGTCCCGCGGTTCGCCTTCGAGAAGTTCCCCGCCGCCGACCCGACGCTGACCACCACCATGAAGTCCGTCGGCGAGGCCATGGCCATCGGCCGCAACTTCACCGAGGCCCTGCAGAAGGCCCTTCGCTCCCTGGAGCAGAAGGGCGCCGAGCTGTCCTTCGACCGTCCGGCCGTGGATGAGGTCCCCGCCCTGATCGAGCAGTCCAGGGTCCCGACGACGGACCGGCTGGCCCAGGTGCAGCGGGCCCTGCTGGGCGGTGCCACCGTCGAGCAGCTCTTCGAGGCCACCGCGATCGACCCGTGGTTCCTGGACCAGCTGGTGCTCATCAACGAGGTGGCCGCCGAGGTGGCCGCCGCGCCCGAGCTGAGCGAGCCGGTCCTGCGGCTGGCCAAGCGCCACGGCTTCTCGGACGCCCAGATCGGCCAGCTGCGGCACATGGACCCCTCGGTCGTCCGCGGCGTCCGCCATGCCCTCGGCGTGCGCCCCGTGTACAAGACGGTGGACACCTGCGCCGCGGAGTTCGAGGCCTACACCCCGTACCGCTATTCCAGCTACGACCTCGAGGACGAGGTCACGGCGCACGACAAGCCCTCGGTCATCATCCTGGGTTCGGGCCCGAACCGGATCGGCCAGGGGATCGAGTTCGACTACTCCTGCGTCCACGCCACGCTGGCCCTGCGCGCCGCCGGCCACGAGACCGTGATGGTCAACTGCAACCCGGAGACCGTGTCCACGGACTACGACATCTCCGACCGGCTGTACTTCGAGCCGCTGACCCTCGAGGACGTCCTGGAGGTCATCGCCGCCGAGGAGCGCAGCGGGGGAGTGCTCGGGGTGTTCGTCCAGCTCGGCGGCCAGACCCCGCTCAAGCTGGCCCAGCAGCTCGCGGACGCCGGCGTGCCGATCCTCGGCACCTCGCCCGAGGCCATCGACCTGGCCGAGCACCGCGGCGAGTTCGCCCGGGTCCTGGACGAGGCCGGACTGGTGTCCCCGAAGAACGGGACCGCGGTGTCCTTCGCCGACGCCAAGAAGGTGGCCGACGAGATCGGCTACCCGGTCCTGGTGCGCCCCTCCTACGTGCTCGGCGGCCGCGGCATGGAGATCGTCTACGACGAGGCCTCGCTGTCCCGGTACATCGAGAACGCCACCGAGATCACCGTGGACCACCCGGTGCTGGTGGACCGGTTCCTGGAGGACGCGACCGAGATCGACGTCGACGCCCTCTACGACGGCACCGACCTGTTCATCGGCGGCATCATGGAGCACATCGAGGAGGCCGGGATCCACTCGGGCGACTCCGCGTGCGTGCTGCCGCCCATCAACCTCGGCCCGGACACGCTGGCCCGGGTCCGCGAGGCCACTCGCGGCATCGCGGCCGGCGTGGGCGTGCGCGGACTGATCAACATCCAGTTCGCGCTGGCCTCGGACGTGCTCTACGTGATCGAGGCCAACCCCCGGGCCTCCCGGACCGTGCCGTTCGTGTCCAAGGCCACCGGCGTGCAGCTGGCCAAGGCCGCGGCCCTGATCGGCACCGGGCGCTCGATCGCCGAGCTGCGCGCCGAGGGCATGCTGCCGGCCAGCCACGACGGCTCCTCCCTGCCCCTGGACGCCCCCGTGGCGGTCAAGGAGGCCGTGCTGCCGTTCGCCCGGTTCCGGACCCCCGAGGGCCGGGTCGTGGACTCGCTGCTCGGCCCCGAGATGCGGTCCACGGGCGAGGTGATGGGCATCGACAAGTACTTCGACACGGCCTTCGCCAAGAGCCAGTCCGCCGCCAACAACCCGTTGCCGACCTCCGGAAAGGTCTTCCTCTCGGTGGCCAACCGGGACAAGCGCGGGATCGTCATGCCGGCCAAGCGGCTGATCGACCTCGGTTTCACGATCGTCTCGACCGGCGGCACCGCCGAGGTGCTGCGGCGCAACGGCGTGCAGGCGGACGTGGTCCGCAAGATCGCCGACGCCCGCTCCCAGGAGGGGGAGGGCACCGTGCTGGAACTGCTCGCAGCCGGGGAGATCGCGCTGGTCCTGAACACGCCCTCGGGCGGGGACTCGCGCGGGGACGGTTACGAGATCCGGGCCGCGGCGACCTCCATCGGCGTGCCGATGATCACCACGCTGGCCGAGTTCGGCGCCGCCATCCAGGCGATCGAGGCCCAGCGCGAGTACGCCTGGGACGTCACCTCCCTGCAGGAGCACGACGCGCGGCTGGCCGCCGCCATCGAGCGCTCGGGAACCGGCGCGTGAGCGACCCGGCGGCCTCCGCCGGCCGGGCACCCTTCGGTGCCCGGCTGGCGGAGGCCATGGACGCCGCCGGGCCGCTGTGCCTGGGGATCGACCCGCACCCGCAGCTGCTGTCCGACTGGGACCTGCCGGACACGCCGGTGGCCCTGGAGCGCTTCTCCCAGACGGCGCTGGAGGCCGCCACGGGAACGGGGGCACAACCCCTCGTGGCCGCCCTCAAGCCGCAGGTCGCACTCTATGAACGTCACGGTTCCGCCGGGCTGGCGGTGCTGGAACGGCTCCTGTCCGCCGCACGCCGCGCGGGCGTGCTGACGATCGCCGACGCCAAGCGGGGTGACATCGGCTCCACCATGGCCGGGTACGCCCATGCCTGGCTCTCGGACTCCTCGGCGCTGGCCGCCGACGCCGTCACGCTCAGCCCGTACCTCGGCTACGGGTCGCTGGCCCCGGCCATCGAGCTGGCCGCGGCCACCGGCCGCGGCGTCTTCGTCCTGGCCCTGACGTCCAACCCGGAGGGCGCCTCGGTGCAGCACGCCACCGGACCGGACGGGGCGGTCGCCCGGGTCGTCGCGGAGGCGGCCGCCGCGGACAACGCGCGGGAACTGGCCCACGCCTCCGGGCGGCAGGACGGCCCGTCCGGACAGCGCCCGGCGTTCGGTCCGGTCGGACTCGTGGTCGGTGCGACCGTCGCCGGGCAGGCCGCGGAGCTGGGCATCGACCTGGCCGGGGTGCACGGCGCGCTGCTGGCACCGGGCTTCGGGGCCCAGGGGGCCTCCGGAGCGGGGATGCGCGACGGCTTCGCCCAGGCGTGGCCGGCCGTGCTGGCCACCTCCAGCCGCGCCATCCTGCGGCAGGGGCCCTCGCTGGCGGGACTGCGCGAGGCCCTGCAGGCGGCCCGGGACGAACTGTCGGGCTGATCTGGACGGATCCGACGGCCGTGACCAGGACGTCACCTACCAGACGGTAGTTGGTGGCCGCAAGGGCCTTGGATCACCGTTGGATAAAGTTTCACCGCGGGGCCGCGTCCAGACCTGCCCGTAGCCGCGCGAGGTTGGTAGCTTTTCTCCAAGTCATGGCACCAATGCCGTGGCGTGTGGATCTAGCCCGAGGTGGTTCACCATGGCCCTCAAGGAACTGACGTCCGAAGAACGGGAAGCCGCCCGGAGCAAGGCGTTGCAGGCACGGACCGCTCGCGCGGATCTCAAGGAATCGTTCCGTGCGGGGAAGACCACCCTGCAGTCGGTCTTCGAGATGGCCGACGTGGACGACGCGATCGGCCGGATGCGCACCGTGGACCTGCTGCAGACGCTGCAGGGCGTCGGTGAGGTGCGGGCGGCGAAGATCATGGAGACGTGCGGAATCTCACCGAACCGGCGGCTGCGCGGCCTGGGCCGGAGGCAACGGGAGGCGCTGATCGCCTATATTGGCCGGTAGTCCCCTACCGACCAGGAGGTCCCGTGACCGAGCCGACCATCGGCAGTTCCGTCGGCTCGGCTGGCTCTGCCAGCCCCAGCGCCCCCGCCGGGCTGGGGGACATCGAGCCCCCGCCGGTACCGGGTGCCCGACCGGTCAGGCTGCGTCCGGAGCACGGCGCGGACCCCGCCGGGCACCGGCCGGGGATCACCGTGCTCGCCGGGCCGACCGCCGTCGGGAAGGGCACCGTCTCCCAGTTCATCCGGGAGCACTACCCGCAGGTGTGGCTCTCGGTCTCCGCGACCACCCGGCCCCCGCGGCCGGGCGAGGAGGACGGCCGGCACTACTTCTTCGTCTCCCCGGAGCGCTTCGACGAACTGGTCGAGCAGGACCAGATGCTCGAATGGGCGGTGGTCCACGGGGTCAACCGCTACGGCACCCGGCGCGACACCGTCCAGCGGGCGTTGGCCGAGGGGCAGCACGTGCTGCTGGAGATCGACCTGCAGGGTGCCCGGCAGGTGCGCGAGAGGCTGCCGGAGGCCACGTTCGTGTTCCTGTCCCCGCCGAACTGGGGGGAGCTGGTCCACCGGCTGGTGGGCCGGGGCACGGAATCACCGGCCGAACAGCGGCGTCGGCTGGAAACGGCTAGAATGGAACTCGCTGCCGAGCCGGAGTTCGACGCCGTCGTGGTCAACGACACCGTGGAACGGGCCGCCCAGGAGCTGGTCCGCATCATGGGACTGGACCCGGACGACCGCCCCTGAGACGCGATCGCGGCAGCCACACAGACTGAGCCGCGGCGACAGCAGCGGACAACCGACAGACAACAGTGGAGATCCCGTGACCGAACAGTACGAAGGCATCGTCAACCCGCCCATCGACACCCTGCTGGAGAAGGTTGACTCGAAGTACGCCCTGGTGCTCTTCGCCGCCAAGCGAGCGCGCCAGATCAATGCCTACTACTCGCAGCTCCACGAGGGCCTGTTCGAGTACGTCGGCCCGCTGGTCGACACCAAGCTCAACGAGAAGCCGCTGTCCATCTCCCTGCGCGAGATCGAGTCGGACCTGCTCGAGGCCACCCCGATGACCGAGGAGCAGATCGCTGCCGAGGAGTCCGGTGACTTCGGCGCCTTCGACCTGCCCGGTTCCGCGGACGCGGACTTCTCCGACGCCGGCTTCTCCGGCGAGGGCTTCCTGACCGACACCGAGGTGGCGGACG
>JAPFFX010000424.1 GCA_026645375.1 Citricoccus sp. WCRC_4
GACGTCCGCCTCAACGTGGACCTCAAGGACGACGCGGCGGCCGCGGCGATCGCGGCGATCGTGGCCCGGCATGACGCCTGGGACCGTGTGCTGGTCGCGTCCTTCCACGATTCCCGTCGCCGCAGGTTCACCCGGGCGGCCGGACGGACCGTGGCGATGTCCGGCGGAGCACTGGCGATCGGGGCCCTCGTGCTCACGGCCCCGTTCGGCCTGACCCGGTTCGTCGCCCGCCGGCTGGCGCACATCCAGTGCGTGCAGGTCCCGGTGAGGCAGGGGCCGATCACGGTGGTCACCCCGCGGTTCGTCTCGCGCTGCCAGGCCGCCGGGCTACAGGTCCACGTCTGGGTGGTGGACGACCCGGCGGAGATGGAGCGGTTGCTCGCCCTGGGCGTGGACGGGCTGATGACGGACGACGTCGAGGTCCTGGCCTCGGTGCTGGAGGCCCGCGGTTTCTGGCCCCAGCGGTAGGCCGCTACCGTAAGGGGATGTCCGAGATTCCCGACGCCGTCCAGGACCAGACGATGAGCCTCGCCCCCGGCTCCGAACAGCCTCTCGACGAACCGGGAGCCGGCCTGCCGGTGCCCGCCGGCCCCGCCGTGGCGACGGGAACGGAGGAGCCGGCCGACGCCGTCGGGCGCATGCGGCAGGCCGCCACCCTGCGGCTGCCGCACCCGCGCCGGTACCGGGCCGCACAGCTCAAGGGGATCCGGCGGATGCTGGAGGAGGAGGCCGACGCCATCTGTGCGGCCCTCGAACAGGACCTCGGCAAGTCCCGCACGGAGGCCATGGTCACCGAGGTGCAGGTGACCCGCGCCGAGGTGGACCACGCCCTGCTCTACCTCACCGACTGGATGGAACCGCAGTCCGTGAAGGTCCCGCTGGCCTTCCAACCGGCCAGCGCCAGGATCGAGGCGCGTCCCCTGGGCGCCGTGCTGGTCATCGCCCCGTGGAACTACCCGTTCCAGCTGCTCATCTCCCCGCTGGTGGCGGCCGTGGCCGCGGGCAACTCCGTGGTGCTCAAGCCCAGCGAGAAGGCCCCGGCCACGTCCGAGCTCATCGGCCGCCTCATCCCGCAGTACCTGGACCCGCGCTCGGTGGCCGTGGTGCAGGGCGGGGCCGAGACCGTCCAGGGGCTGCTGGCCGAGAAGTTCGACCACATCTTCTACACCGGTGGGGAACGGGTCGGGCGGATCGTCTACGAGGCGGCGGCGAAGCAGCTGACCCCCGTCACCCTGGAACTGGGCGGGAAGTCACCGTGCGTGGTGGCGGACGGCCGTAACTGGCCGGCCATCGCCCGGCGCATCGCCTTCGGCAAGTTCACCAACGCGGGGCAGACCTGCGTGGCCCCGGACTACGTGCTCGCGGTCGGTGAGGAGACGCAGCGGCAGCTGGAGAGGTATCTGTCCAAGGCCATCACCGAGTTCTACGGTGCGGACCCCCAGGCCTCCGCGGACTACGGCCGGCTCATCGACACCGAGCACGCCGAGCGGCTGGCCGGCCTGCTGCAGGACGCCCTGGAGCCCGGCGAGGGGCGCACCCCGGCGCGGCTCGTGCACGGGGGCCGGGCCGAGGTGGCGGACAAGTACCTCGAGCCGACCGTGCTGGCGGACGTCTCCGCGGACAGCGCGCTGATGGCCGAGGAGATCTTCGGGCCCATCCTGCCGATCCTGCGCGTGGACACCGTGGAGGAGGCGATCGAGTTCATCAACGCCCGGCCGCATCCGCTGGCCGCCTACCTGTTCACGGACAAGTCCCGCTACCACCGGGCGTTCGAGGAGCGGGTGACCGCCGGCGGCATGGCCTTCGACGTCACGCTGCTGCAGGTGGGCCTGCCGACGCTGCCGTTCGGCGGAGTGGGGCCCTCGGGGATGGGCTCGTACCACGGGCGTGCCGGGTTCGAGACGTTCTCCCAGCTGCGCCCGGCGCTGACCAAGACGGACCAGGTGGACACCCTCAAGGCCGTCTACCCGCCCTACACCTGGACCAAGCGCCAGGCGATCAAGCGCCTGCTCTGACGCTCAGGCGATGACCGCGTCCACGATCGCCTTCGCCTCGGCCTGGACCTGGGCCAGGTGCTCGGCGGAGACGAACGACTCGGCGTAGATCTTGTAGACGTCCTCGGTGCCTGAGGGGCGGGCGGCGAACCAGGCGTTCTGCGTGGTGACCTTCAGCCCGCCGATGGGCGCCTCGTTCCCGGGCGCCTCGGTCATCGTGGCGGTGATCCGCTCACCGGCCAGGGTGTCCGCGGTGACGTCCGCCGGGGACATCCTCTTCAGCTTGGCCTTCTGCTCCGCGGTGGCCGGGGCGTCGATGCGTGCGTACACCGGGTCGCCGTACCGCTCGACGAGTTCCGCGTAGTACTGGGACGGCGACCTGCCCGTCACCGCCCGGATCTCCGCGGCGAGCAGGCACAGCAGGATCCCGTCCTTGTCCGTGGACCACGGGGTCCCGTCGAAGCAGACGAAGGACGCCCCGGCGGACTCCTCCCCGCCGAAGACACCCGTCCCGTCCAGCAAGCCGGGCACGAACCACTTGAAGCCCACCGGCACCTCCACGAGGTCCCGGTCGAGCCCCGCGGCCACCCGGTCGATCATCGAGGAGGAGACGAGCGTCTTCCCGACGCCGGCCCCGGCCGGCCAGTCGTACCGGTGCCGGTAGAGGTAGTCGATCGCCACGGAGAGGAAGTGGTTCGGGTTCATCAGCCCGCCGTCCGGGGTGACGATGCCGTGGCGGTCGGCGTCCGCGTCATTGCCGGTGGCGATGTCGAAGGGCGCCCCGGCGTCCGCGGCCGGCACGCCTGCGGCCGCGCTGGGGCCCGGCGCCGAGCCGGCGTCGGGCCGCATCCGCCCGATCAGCGAGGCCATGGCGTTCGGGGACGAGCAGTCCATCCGGATCCTGCCGTCCCAGTCCAGGGTCATGAACGCCCACTGGGGGTCGACGTCCGGGTTCACCACGGTGAGGTCCAGTCCGTGGCGTTCGGCGATCTCGCCCCAGTACTCCACCGAGGCCCCGCCCATGGGGTCGGCGCCGATGCGGACCTTCGCGCGGCGGATGGCGTCCAGGTCCACGACCTTCGGCAGGTCGGTGACGTAGCGGTCCCGGAAGTCATAGGTGCCCAGCGCCTCGTGGCGCTTCGCCTCGGCCAGCGGGATGCGCCGGACGTCGGCCAGGCCCCCGGCCAGCAGCTCGTTGGCACGGTTCGCGATCCAGTCCGTGGCATCGGTGTCCGCGGGGCCGCCGTGGGGCGGGTTGTACTTGAAGCCGCCGTCGGCGGGCGGGTTGTGGGAGGGCGTGATGACGATGCCGTCGGCCAGGCCCTGCCCGCGGGTGCGGTAGTCGTTGAGCACCAGGATGGCGTGGGAGACGGCCGGGGTGGGGGTGTAGCCGTCCCGGGAGTCGATCAGCGTGCGCACCCCGTTGCCCATGAGCACCTCGAGGGCGGTGTCCTGGGCCGGCCCGGACAGGGCGTGGGTGTCCCGGCCCATCAGCAGCGGGCCGGTGATGCCCTGGGCGGCGCGGTACTCGACGATCGCCTGCGTGATGGCGGCGATGTGGTCCTCGTTGAAGGACGTCTTCAGGGACGAGCCACGGTGGCCGGAGGTGCCGAAGGACACCCGCTGCGCCGGGTCCGAGGGGTCCGGATGCCGCTGCGCGTAGGCCGCCAGCAGGGCGTCCAGGTCGACGAGGTCTTCGGGGAGGGCCACGGTGCCTGCCCGTTCGGCGGCGGGCGCAGGGGTCTGAGCGTTCATGGCACCACTGTTCCACGAACGCGAAACCACAGGTAGACAACCGGCGAACATGACCGACCGCGCGGAGGCGGCGAGCGAGTGGTGCTGGGGTACGCCCTACCGTTGTCAGCCGGTCGCCAGGAGCGGAAAATCGGGTCATGTCCACATCACGCGCACCCGGGGACGGCCTCACGGTGGGAACCACCGTCGCCCCGGGGCCGGCCGTCGTTCCCGCCTCGGTCATCACACCCGTCCCGGCCGGGGACGCGGACATCCGCGGGGCGTTGTTCCCCATGGACGAGTACGCCCAGCGGCTGCTGTCGGTGCGCGAGCGGATGGAACGCCAGGGCCTG
>JAPFFX010000043.1 GCA_026645375.1 Citricoccus sp. WCRC_4
TCGCTCCGGGACCCACGCCGACCTTGACGATGTCCGCCCCTGCGGCGACGAGCTCGCGCACGCCGGCCGCGGAGACCACGTTCCCGGCCACCACCGGCACCGTCAGGCCCAGCCCGCGCACCGCGGCCAGGGCGTCCAGCATCTTGCGCTGGTGGCCGTGGGCGGTGTCCACCACCAGGACGTCCACGCCGGCCTCCACCAGCGCGGCGGCCCGGCCGGCCACGTCCCCGTTGATCCCGACGGCGGCGCCCAGCCGCAACCGTCCGTCGCCGTCCAGCGCGGGGACGAACATGCCCGAACGCAACGCTCCGGCGGGCGTCAGGATGCCCACCAGCCGGTCCCCGTCCAGCACCGGCGCGTAGGGGGTGGCGCTGGCGTCCATGGCGGTGAAGGCCCTCTCGAGGGCCTGCTCGGGCATCCGCCCGCCGGCCGGTGCCGGGAAGTCACCGGCCTGGAGGGCCATCGACGGCTGGCGCAGGACGGAGTCGACCGAGGAGAAGCGGTCCACCCCCTCGCAGTCCTCGTGGCGCACGATCCCGGCGAAGGCGCCGTCCTCGTCCACGACGCAGACGGCCGGGTGGTTCCGCTTGCCCAGCAGGTGCAGCACGTCCAGGACGGTGTCCGTGGGGTGGACCTTCAGCGGGGTCTCGAAGACGGGGTGGCGGTCCTTGACCCAGCCGGCCACCCGCCGGATGACGTTGATCGGCACGTCCTGGGGCAGGATCCCGAGGCCGCCGCGGCGTGCCATCGTCTCCACCATGCGCCGCCCCGTCACCGCGGTCATGTTGGCGGCCACCAGCGGGATGGTGGCCCCCGTCCCGTCGTCGGCCGCGATGTCGACGTCCATCCGGCTCGTCACCTCGGACTTCGAGGGGATCAGGAAGACGTCCGAGTAGGTGAGGTCGGTGGTGGGGGCCGTGATGAACTCCATGACCCCATCGTCCCATCCGTTCGCGCCACGGCGGCAAATCCCCGCCGGGGCGTTGGTGCCTGACCTCGAAATATCACTATGCTGGTACGAGCGTGCCCACGGGCCGGACTGCCCGGTCCGGTGCCCGCCGGACCGGAGCGGGGCGCGCGGGCGAAATCCCCGCCGGTGAATCACATCATGACTACGGAAGAGGCGTATCCACCGTGCCAGAACTCACGTCCGACCGGCTTTCCGCGGAATTTCCCGGAAACGAATGGCTCGTCGCGGAGATCTACGACAAGTACAAGGCGGACAAGTCCTCCGTGGACGCGAAGTGGGTGGAGATCTTCGAGCGCCTCGAGGCGGACGGACCCGCCGGTGGGGCGTCCTCGGCCGGTGCCGGGACGTCGAACGACCGGCCCCGCCCCTCCGGCACGTCGGCCGCGACCCAGGTGAAGGACCTACCCCGGGACCCCGGCAAGCAGTCCGGCGCCAGCGCGGCCACCGCCTCCGGCGCGAAGCCCGCCCCGAAGGCCGCCCCCGGGCCCGCCGCCCAACCGGCCGCCCAGACCGCCGGGTCACCGTCGTCCTCCCAGTCTCCCTCGGTCAAGAAGTCCAGCGCCCCGGCCGGCACCCCCGTGCCCTCGGAGCCGGAGAAGTCCAAGAAGAAGGACGCCACCGAACCGGTCGAGGACAAGGTCACCCCGCTGCGCGGCATGTCCCGGGCCGTGGCGAAGAACATGGACGCCTCGCTGTCCATGCCCACCGCCACCACCGTGCGGGACGTCCCGGCCAAGCTGCTGATCGACAACCGGATCATCATCAACAACCACCTCAAGCGCACCCGCGGCGGCAAGGTGTCCTTCACCCACCTCATCGGCTATGCCCTGGTGCGGGCCCTGGCCCAGTACCCCGCCATGAACGTGCTCTACCGCGAGGTCGACGGCAAGCCCTCCCTCGTCGAGCCGACGCACGTGAACTTCGGCCTGGCCGTCGACCTGCCCCAGAAGGACGGCTCGCGCACCCTGGTGGTGCCGAACATCAAGGCCGCCGAGTCCATGAACTTCATCGAGTTCTGGCGGGCCTACGAGGACCTCGTGAAGCGCGCCCGGGACAACAAGCTGGGCCTCGAGGACTACGCCAACACGACCGTCTCGCTGACCAACCCCGGCGGCATCGGCACCGTGCATTCCGTCCCGCGGCTGTCCGAGGGTCAGGCCGCGATCATCGGCGTGGGTGCCCTGAACTACCCGGCCGAGTTCCAGGGTGCCTCGGAGAAGACCCTGAACCGGCTGGCGGTGTCCAAGACCATCACGCTGACCTCGACCTATGACCACCGTGTCATCCAGGGCGCGGCCTCCGGCGAGTTCCTCAAGCTCATCCACGGCCTGCTGCTGGGCGAGCAGGACTTCTACGACGAGATCTTCGAGTCGTTGCGCATCCCCTACGAGCCGGCCCGCTGGCGGCCCGACGTCCAGGTCAACCCCGAGGACCAGATCAACAAGGTCGCCCGGATCCAGCAGCTGATCCACGCCTACCGAGTGCGCGGGCACCTGATGGCGGACGTGGACCCGCTCGAGTACACGATGCGCAAGCACCCGGACCTGGACATCCTGCACCACGGGCTGACCCTGTGGGACCTGGACCGCGAGTGGCCGACCGGTGGCTTCGGCGGCAAGCCGATGCTGCCGCTGCGCGACATCCTGGGCGTGCTGCGTGACGCCTACTGCCGCAACACCGGCGTGGAGTACATGCACATCCAGGACCCGGCCGAGCGCCAGTGGTTCCAGGACGAGCTGGAGCACCCCTACTCCAAGCCGACCCGGGAGGAGCAGTTGCGCATCCTCGGCCGGCTCAACGCCGCCGAGGCGTTCGAGACCTTCCTGCAGACCAAGTTCGTGGGCCAGAAGAGGTTCTCCCTCGAGGGCGGCGAGTCGCTGATCCCGCTGCTCGACGGCGTCATCTCCGGTGCCGCGGACGAGGGCCTGGACGGCGTGGGCATCGGCATGGCCCACCGCGGCCGGCTCAACGTGCTCACCAACATCGCCGGGAAGACCTACGCACAGGTCTTCCGCGAGTTCGAGGGCACCGCGATCCCGGGGTCCGTCGAGGGCTCCGGTGACGTCAAGTACCACCTGGGCACCGAGGGCACGTTCGTCTCGGACCGCGGCAACCGCACGAAGGTCTACCTGGCCGCCAACCCGTCCCACCTCGAGGCCGTCAACCCGGTCCTGGAGGGACTGGTCCGCGCGAAGCAGGACCGGCTGGACCACGGCGGGGAGTCCGTGAACTCCTACTCCGTGCTGCCGATCCTGGTGCACGGTGACGCGGCCTTCGCCGGCCAGGGCGTGGTGGTCGAGACCCTGAACCTGTCCCAGCTGCGCGGTTACCGCACGGGCGGCACGATCCACGTGATCGTCAACAACCAGGTCGGCTTCACCACCCCGCCGTCCTCGGCCCGGTCCTCCGTCTACGCCACGGACGTGGCCAAGACCATCCAGGCGCCGATCTTCCACGTCAACGGTGACGACCCGGAGTCCGTGGTCCGCGTGGCCCAGATGGCCTTCCAGTACCGGCAGCGGTTCAACAAGGACGTCGTCATCGACCTGATCTGCTACCGACGCCGCGGCCACAACGAGGGCGACGATCCCTCGATGACCCAGCCACGGATGTACAACCTCATCGAGCAGAAGCGCTCCGTGCGCAAGCTGTACGTGGAGAACCTCGTCGGCCGTGGTGACATCACCCAGGACGAGGCGGACTCGGCGCTGCGCGACTACCAGCAGCGCCTCGAGCGGGTGTTCTCGGAGACCCACGAGGCCCAGACCTCCCCCATCCCGGTGGTCGGCGCGGGCCTGGAGAAGGCCTCCGACGAGATCGACCGCGCCCCGCAGGCCCCGGACGGCACCCGGATCCCCGAGGAGGTCCTGCAGCGGATCGGCGAGGCGCACCTCGAGGTCCCGGAGGGCTTCACGGTCCACCCGAAGCTGAAGGCACTGCTCGAGCGGCGCGCCAAGATGGCCGTCAACGGCGAGATCGACTGGGGCTTCGCGGAGCTGGCCGCCTTCGGCTCCCTGCTCATGGAGGGCGTGCCGGTTCGCGTGGCCGGTCAGGACTCCCGCCGCGGGACCTTCGTCCAGCGCCACGCCGTGTTCCACGACCGGGCCAACGACGACGAGTGGACGCCGCTGAAGAACCTCTCCAGCGACCAGGCGAAGTTCTGGATCTACGACTCGCTGCTCAGCGAGTACGCGGCCATGGGCTTCGAGTACGGGTACTCCGTGGAGCGCTCGGACGCCCTGGTGCTGTGGGAGGCCCAGTTCGGCGACTTCGTCAACGGCGCCCAGACCCTGATCGACGAGTTCCTCTCCTCCTCCGAGCAGAAGTGGGGCCAGAACTCCTCGCTGGTGCTGCTGCTGCCGCACGGCTACGAGGGCCAGGGTCCGGACCACTCCTCGGCCCGCATCGAGCGGTTCCTGCAGATGTGCGCGCAGGACAACATGCGGGTGGCCAACCCCTCCACCGGCGCCAACCACTTCCACCTGCTGCGCGAGCAGGCGTACGTCCGCCCGCGGCGCCCGCTGATCGTCTTCACCCCCAAGCAGCTGCTGCGCCTGAAGGCCGCGGCGTCCTCGGTGGAGGACTTCACCCGGGGCCGGTTCCAGGCCGTGATCCCGGACCGGGAGGTGGACTCCTCCGTGGAGAAGGTGCTGCTGGTCTCCGGCCGGCTGTACTATGACCTGCTGGCGCGCCGGACCAAGGACCAGGACAGCAAGACCGCGATCGTCCGCGTGGAGCAGCTCTACCCGCTGCCGGAGGACGAGATCGCCGCCGAGCTGGCCAAGTACCCGGACGCCCAGGTCTGCTGGGTCCAGGACGAGCCGGCGAACCAGGGTCCGTGGCCCTTCATGGCCCTGAACCTGCTGCCGCAGCTGGACCGCGAGGTCACCCTGGTGTCCCGTCCGGCCTCGGCCTCCACCGCGGC
>JAPFFX010000057.1 GCA_026645375.1 Citricoccus sp. WCRC_4
GCGCCCGCCCCCGCCCCCGGTTCGACGTCCGCTCCCCGGAGCCGGGACCGGAGCCGGCGGACACGGCCGAGGTCCCCGAGGAGAACCGGGTGCGGCTCATCAGTGCCGCCCACCCCATCCAGACCGGGTTCCTGCTGACCGTGGGCGTCGGGCTGGCACTGCTGGTCTACGGCATCCTGTCGGCCAACACGCAATTGCTGGTGTGGATCGGCTCGGCACTGTTCATCTCGCTGGGCCTGGACCCGATCGTGCGCCGGATCGAGCGCTGGGGCGCCCCCCGCGGAGTCGGCGTCGCGGCCGCGTTGCTGCTGCTGGCGGCCATCCTCTCGGCCTTCTTCTCGCTGCTCATCCCCACCGTGGTGGAGCAGACCGCGGCGTTCGTCAACGACCTGCCGGACATGGTCTCGGACTTCCTGGAGTCCAAGTTCTTCCACGACCTGGACTCGCAGTTCGGCATCCGGGAGATCGCCGAGACGGAGATGAACAGGTTCGTGGCGGACTCCGCCAACTACACCGCGATCTTCGGCGGGCTGTTCGGCGTGGGCAGCGCGATCGTCAACACCGGCTTCTCCGTGCTGGTCGTGCTCGTGCTGACGCTGTACTTCCTCGTGTCCCTGCCGGCCATGAAGTTCTGGGCCTACCGGCTGGCCCCGCGCTCCCGCAGGCATCGCGTGGAGTACCTGGGCGAGGAGATCACCTCCTCCGTGGGCTTCTACGTCATCGGCCAGTCGGTGGTGGCCGTCCTGAACGGCCTCGTGGCCTTCATCGCCGTCACGATCGCGGGGCTCCCGTTCGGCGCACTGCTGGCGTTCTTCGCCGGGCTGATGGCGTTCATCCCGCTGGTCGGCGCCCTCACCGGCGGGATCATCATCACCGCGGTCGCGCTGACGGGGGGCTGGCAGCAGGCCCTGGTCTTCGCGGCCATCTACTTCACCTACCTGCAGGTCGAGGCCTACTTCGTCTCCCCGAGGGTGATGAGCAAGGCCGTGGCCGTACCCGGTTCGGTGGCCGTGATCGCGGTGATCGCCGGGGCGGCGCTGCTGGGCGTGCTCGGGGCCCTCATGGCCATCCCGCTGGCCGCCGGGGTGATGCTGGTCGTCAGGGAGGTCCTCCTCCCCCGGCAGGACCGCCTCTAGGGCTCCGGCTCAGCCGGCCAGGACCTGCCCGTCCCACGTCGCCGGCATCCGCACCGGCCGGCCCAGCGCCGTGGACGCCACCTCGTCCAGGGCCCGGTGGGTGTGGGTCCGGCCCACCCACAGGTGCCGCGCCCCGTCGACGCCCACCACCTCGGCCTGCGGCACCCGGGCGAAGCGCCGCACCGCCTCGGCCGGCCGCAGCGTGTCGTCCAGACCGGGGACGAGTACCCGCAGGGGCCGCCCGTCGGCTGCCCAGCGATCCAGGTCGTCCTGGGTGGATCGGCGCAGTGGCGGCGAGAGCAGGATCCCGCCCACCGCCAGCGGGGCGTGGGGCACCGCCAGCCCGTGCTTGAGCACCAGCTCGGTGCCGAAGGACCAGCCCAGCAGCCAGGGAACCGGCAGCGACCGCTCGGCCACGAACGCCAGGGCCGCGGCCACGTCGGACCGCTCGGAGACGCCGTCACCGAACGTCCCGTCCGAGCAGCCGCGCGCCGAGCACGTGCCGCGCGTGTTGAACCGCAGCACGGCCAGCCCGGCCGTCGCCGGCAGCCACTGGGCCGCCTTGAGGTACAGGTGGAAGTCCATGTGTCCACCCACCGTCGGCAGGGGATGGAAGGTCACCAGGGTGGCCCGGGGCGTCCCGTCCACGGGCACGGCCAGCTCGCCGACCAGGTCCAGGCCGTCATCGGTGCGCAGCACGATGCGTTCGCGCGCGGCCGGCAGCACCGTGCGGGGATGGATCGGCTCCGCCCCCCGAGTCTCCCGGTAGTCCTCGGGCACGGGCCCGGGAGACAACGGGAGGGCCGGGGCGTCGCCGGGGGCCCCGCGCATCGATCCGTCCTGCGGGTGCTGCATCAGTACCGTCCGTCCTGCCGGCGCGTGCTCCAGCACTGGGGATGCCAGTGCCTCCGGTCCGCACCGGCGGCCTCGTCGCCCAGGATCGAGTCGCTGCGCCAGGCCACGAGGTGGGCGAGCCCCGGCGGGATGGTGCGACCACAGCCCGGGCAGGTGTAGTCCTTCACGGCGCGCCAGGCGGGGATCCTGCGCACGTGCCAGCCGCCGTCGGGACCGGTCTCGTGGCGGTAGCCGGGGTCCAGTCCCAGCAGCCGGTCCAGCTCACCCGGACCGGCGGGACCCACCCCCGCCGCCGGCCCCACCCCCCGGCCGCGGCCGGCGCCCGGTCGGCCCGTGCCGGTACCGGGTCTACGGCGGGGACGGTTGGATCGTGGCACCTCTTCATGGTGTCACAGCCCGGGCGGGGCGCAGCCGTGCGGGTGCCGGCTGCCAGTAGACTGCCCGGTGTGCGTTTGGTGATTGCCCGGTGTTCCGTCAACTACGAGGGGCGCCTGCGCGCCCACCTGCCGCAGGCCACCCGCCTGCTCCTGGTCAAGGCGGACGGCTCCGTCCTGGTCCACTCGGACGGCGGGTCCTACAAGCCCCTGAACTGGATGAGCCCGCCGGCGACGCTGCGGGTCGCCCCGCCCTCGGAGGAACTCGCCGAGGAGGGTGTGAGCGAGGTCTGGACCGTACAGTCGACCAAGGCCGACGACCGCCTGGTCGTGCACGTCTTCGAGGTCCTGCACGACACCTCGCACGAGCTGGGCGTGGACCCCGGGCTGGTCAAGGACGGCGTCGAGGCCGACCTGCAGCGCCTGCTGGCCGAGCAGATCGAGCTGCTCGGGACGGGCCACTCGCTGGTCCGCCGGGAGCACATGACGGCCATCGGCCCGGTCGACATCCTGGCCCGTGATCCCGAGGGCGGCACCGTGGCGGTCGAGCTGAAGCGCCGCGGTGACATCGACGGGGTCGAGCAGCTCACCCGCTACCTCGACCTGATGAACCGGGACCCGTTGCTGGCCCCCGTCCGGGGCGTCTTCGCCGCCCAGCAGATCAAGCCCCAGGCCCGCACCCTCGCCGAGGACCGTGGCATCCGCTGCCTCACCCTCGACTACGACGCGATGCGCGGCGTGGACGATGCCGAGTCCCGCCTCTTCTGAGCCCGGACCCGTCCCCCGTCCGTCCGCCCCCGGGCGCCTGGTCACCCCGGGCCTCGTGGACCAGCACTGCCACGGCCACGACGGCACCGACTTCGCCACCGCGCCACCGGAGGCCGTGCGCACCGCGCTGGGCCGGCTCGTCGGCCGAGGCGTGACCCGCGTGGTGGCCTCCGTGCCCACGATGCCGGCACCCGAGATGCTGGCCGCGGTGCACCGGCTCACCCCGCTGGTCCGCTCCGGGGACCTGGCGGGGATCCACCTGGAGGGCCCGTTCCTGTCCCCCGCCCGGTGCGGGGCGCACCCCCCGGCGGACGTCCTCGTCCCGGGCACCGCCTCGTCGCAGGCCCTGGTGCGCGCGCTGCTGGAGGCGGGCGCGCAAGGAGGCGCAGATCCCGGGCCCGGGGGCGGCAACGCGATCACCGCCGTGACCTACGCTCCCGAACTGGAGGGTGCCGCGGGACTGGAGGCCACGCTGCTGGCGGCCGGCGTCTGCCCCTCCCCCGGGCACACGGACGCCACGGCGGGCCAGTTCGGCGAGGCCCTGGACCGACTCGCCGGGGCACCCGGTCCGCCGTCGGTGACCCACTTGTTCAATGCCATGGCCGGCTTCCACCACCGTCGCCCGGGTCCCGTCCCCGGGGCCCTGCGGGCCGCTGCGGAGGGCCGGTTGCGGCTCGAGCTGATCGCCGACGGTCGGCACGTGGACCCAGCCGTGGTGCGCGACGTCATCGCGCTGGTTCCCGGCGCGGTCTGCGTGGTCTCCGATGCCTCCGCAGCCACGGGGGCGGCACCGGGCCGCCACCGGCTCGGATGCATGGACCTCGACTCCTCGCCGGACACCGGGCCGACGCTGGCCGCCTCGGACACCCTGGCCTCCGGGGCAGTGTCCCTCGACCAGGCCCTGGGCCTGTTGCTCGACTGGGACGTGGCCCGGGACGCCGCCGTCCGCGCGGTGACCGCCACCCCGGCCCGGGGACTTCCACCGGGGCGCCGGGACTCCGGCTGGGTGATCTGGGACGCGCCCGGCGTGCCGGCCGACGTCGTGCCTCCCGCGGGGCATCCCCTCGCACGGGGCCGTTGACGCCTCCAGCGCACCGCCGTCACGGCGATGCGCTGGAGTACGTGCTGATCAGAGGTTCAGTGCGCCCGGCGGCGCGAGGCCCGGTGGCCCCGGCTTGCCCGGTGCCGACGGGACGGCATCTCCCGCCACGTGCCGAACCCGACCGCGGGCCCGGCCTCGATCCACGCCGAGAGACCCGAGCAGTCGTCGGTGTGGATGTCCAGGTCGATCGGTGCCGGCCCGCCATCCACGCGCACCACCACCGAACCGTCCTGCCGCCCCGGCGCCCCGCGACGCAACCGCAATTGGTGGCGGGCCGCCTTCCACCGGGGCCGGGGGTCGATCGACCAGACCGTCATCAGGTCCAGTCCTGCCTCGTCGTACCGGCCGATGACCAACGTCCCGGCACCGCGCTCGTCGGCGGGCCGGGCACGGGCCGTGAACGTCCCGGGCGTGCGCACCAGGGTGCGCCAGCGCCACCACACCATGAAGGCGAGCACCAGCACCGCGGCGGCGATCGCCGCGACCAGTGCAGACCACCCGGGGCTCACGTCAGGCTGCGCCCTGTCCCGCAGCGGACCCGCTCAGGGACGCCGCACCGGCCACGATGACCACGCGGTCGTTGTCCACCGAGAAGAACCCGCCCTCGGCATGGGCCGTGATGGTCTGGCCCCCGGCCTGCTGGACGACGACGTCGCCGTCGCCCAGCACGGCCAGCATCGGGGTGTGCCCCGGCAGGATGCCGATCTCACCGTCGATGGTCCGGGCGCTGACCGACTGCGCCGGTCCGGACCACACGAAGTGGTCCTCCGCCACGATCTCCACCTCGAGTTCGTGCCTGTCAGCCATGATCAGTTCTCCGACTGGATCTTGGCCCAGTTGCGCTCGACGTCGTCCAGCCCGCCGACGTTGTAGAACGCCTGCTCGGAGATGTGGTCGAGGTCACCGTTGGCGATGGCGTTGAAGCCCTCGATGGTGTCCTTGATCGGGACGGTCGAACCCTCCACGCCGGTGAACTGCTTGGCGGTGTAGGTGTTCTGGGACAGGAACTGCTCGATGCGGCGCGCGCGGGAGACGACGATCTTGTCCTCCTCCGAGAGCTCGTCGACACCGAGGATCGCGATGATGTCCTGCAGTTCCTTGTTCTTCTGCAGGATCTGCTTCACGCGGGTCGCGGCGTCGTAGTGCTCCTGGCCCACGTACTGCGGGTCGAGGATGCGCGAGGTCGAGGCCAGCGGGTCCACGGCCGGGTACAGGCCACGGGAGGCCAGCGTACGGGTCAGGTTCGTGGTCGCGTCCAGGTGGGCGAACACGTTGGCCGGGGCCGGGTCGGTGTAGTCGTCCGCGGGGACGTAGACGGCCTGCATCGAGGTGATGGAGTGGCCGCGGGTGGAGGTGATGCGCTCCTGCAGCACGCCCATCTCATCGGCGAGGTTGGGCTGGTAGCCCACGGCGGAGGGCATGCGGCCCAGCAGCGTGGAGACCTCGGAGCCGGCCTGCGAGAAGCGGAAGATGTTGTCGATGAACAGCAGCACGTCCTGGTTCATCTCGTCGCGGAAGTACTCGGCCATGGTCAGGCCGGTCAGGGCGACGCGCAGACGGGTTCCCGGCGGCTCATCCATCTGGCCGAACACGAGGGCGGTGTCCTTCAGGACGTCCGCCTCCTCCATCTCGACCCAGAGGTCGTTCCCCTCACGGGTACGCTCGCCGACACCGGCGAACACGGAGGTACCGCCGAAGTTGCGGGCCACACGGGTGATCATCTCCTGGATGAGCACGGTCTTGCCCACGCCGGCGCCGCCGAACAGGCCGATCTTGCCGCCCTTGATGTAGGGGGTCAGCAGGTCGATGACCTTGATGCCGGTCTCGAGCATCTCGGTGGAGCCCTCGAGTGCGGCGAAGTTCGGGGCCGGACGGTGGATGGACCACCGCTCCTTCACGTCCAGTTCCGCGGTGGGCACGTCGAGGGACTCGCCCAGGACGTTGAAGATGTGGCCCTTGACGACCTCGCCCACCGGCACGGTGATCGGCGCGCCGGTATCGGTCACGGCGGCGCCGCGGACCAGGCCGTCGGTGGACTGCAGGGAGATGGCGCGGACCAGGTTGTCGCCCAGGTGCTGCGCGGTCTCGAAGGTGATGGTGCGGGTCTGGCCGTTGACGGTCAGCTCGGCGGTGAGGGCGTTGTACACGCCCGGCATGGCGCCCGCGGGGAATTCGGCGTCGATCACCGGCCCGATCACGCGGGCGATGCGACCGATGGCGCCGCCGGTGGCAGTACCGGTGCCCTGTTCGTTCGTGGTGGCAGTCATCTCTCTCACTTCTTTGGTGTGGATGGCGGTTGCTGTGGTACCGGTCGACCCGGGGTCAGGATGCGCTGAGCGCGTCCGCACCGGCGATCAGCTCGGTGAGTTCCTGGGTGATCTCGGCCTGGCGGGCGTTGTTCATCTTGAGCGTGTACTCCCGGACGAGCTCCTTGGCGTTGTCGCCGGCGGACTTCATGGCCCGCTGGCGGTTGGCCAGTTCCGAGGCCGCCGACTGGAGCATCGCGGAGAAGATCCGGGACTCGATGTACTTCGGCAGCAGGGCGTCCAGGACGTCCTCCGGTGCCGGCTCGTACTCGTAGAGCGGCAGCAGCTCGGCCTCGTCGGTGACCTCCTCCTCCACCACCTCGAGGGGCAGCAGCCGGACGACGGTCGGCACCTGGCTGACGAGCGAGTGGAACTCGGTGAAGACGACGTGGATCTCGTCCACGCCGCCGTCCTCGGTGTCGTGCAGGAACGAGTCGACCAGCGTGCGGCCGATCTCCCGGGCGCGATCGAACTTCGGGCTGTCGGTGTCCCCGGACCACAGGTCCTTGTACTCCCGGCCCCGGAAGTCGAAGTACCCCTGGGCCTTGCGGCCGACGAGGTAGACGTCGGTCTCCTTGCCCTCGGAGTGCAGCTTCTCCAGCAGCTCCTCGGCGTGGCGCAGGATGTTGGCGGAGTAGGCACCGGCCATGCCGCGGTCCGAGGACAGGATCAGCACGGCCGAACGGCGCGGGTTCTCCACCTCGGAGGTCAGCACGTGCTCGATGTCCTGCTGCGATGACACGGCGGACACGGCGCGGGTGATCGCGTTGGCGTACGGCAGCGACGCGGCCACGCGTTCGCGGGCCTTGCCGATACGGGACGTGGCGATCAGCTCCATCGCCTTGAAGATCTTCTGCATCGACTGCGTCGAGGCGATCTTCTGGCGGTAGACCCGGATCTGGGCTCCCATGGTTGTCCTTTCCTTCGTTCCCGCTCACCGGTGCCCGCCCCCGCGGGCGGGCACC
>JAPFFX010000082.1 GCA_026645375.1 Citricoccus sp. WCRC_4
CGATCACCCCGCCGAGGTTCAGGTCCCGGATGGAGGCCGGGTCCGTCCCCGCCGCGCCCAGCTGGCCGACCAGGACCTGTCCGGCCTGTGCCTCCACGCTCATGCCGGCCACCGCCCGGGCCGCCTCCTCCTCGAGGTCCGCATCGGGACCGTCCAGGGCCACCTGCAGCGCGCTCTGCTCGGGTCCTGCCGTCGCCGGGTCCCCCGGGGACGTCGCACCCGTCCCACTCCCGTCCGGTCCGCCCCCCGGCGGGGTGGTGGTGCACGCCGTGACGGCGAGCAGGACGACGCCGGCCACGGCCAGGGCGCTCCGGCCCCGGATCCGCGCAGGTGGTCGCGGGGCGGTCGGGGACTGCGGTGCTGTGCTCACCCCTCCATGCTAGGGATCCGGCACGGGGGGTCGGCGAGGGGGGTCGGCGATGACCGGAACCCCTGTGCGCGCACCTAGGATGACTACTGCCCGCCGTCAGCACCCGACAGGACCCGCCATGCACCTTCCCTTCGCACGCTCAGCGCAGTCGACCCTCGGCGTGGAGTGGGAACTCGCGCTCGTCGATGCCCACGACGGCACCCTGCGGCCGGTCGCCGAGGAGGTGCTGGCCGGCGTCGCGGACCAGGCGGGACTGCACCTGGGCCAGGAACACCCGCACGTCAAGCCGGAGCTGCTGCTGAACACCGTGGAGCTGGTGACGGACGTGTGCACCACGGTGGACGAGGCCGTCGGCCAGTTGCGCCAGTACGCGCGGAAGCTGCGCGAGGTGACGGAACCGATGGGCGTGGAGCTGTACTGCCAGGGCTCCCACCCGTTCGCCCAGCCCACGGACGAACCCGTCACCCCGGCGGACCGCTACGGCAAGCTGATCGACCGCACCCAGTGGTGGGGACGGCAGATGCTGATCTACGGGGTGCACGTGCACGTGGGCCTGGACGACGTGGCCAAGGCGATGCCCGTCGTGGACGGCCTGGTCAACTACGTCCCCCACTTCCTGGCGCTGTCCGCCTCGAGCCCGTTCTGGGCCGGCGTCGACACCGGCTACCAGTCCCAGCGCACCCTGATGTTCCAGCAGCTGCCCACCGCGGGCCTGCCGTTCCAGTTCGCGGACTGGGCCGGGTTCGAGCAGTGCGTGGCGGACCTGGTGCACACCGGCGTGATCGACGACGTCACCGAGTGCCGCTGGGACGTCCGTGCCGTGCCCCGGCTGGGCACGGTCGAGATGCGGGTCTGCGACGGCGTGGCCACCCTGGAGGAGATCGCCCCGATCGCCGCCCTGACGCAGTGCCTGGTGCAGGACTTCTCGGACATCCTCGATGCCGGCGGCACCATCCCCACCATGCCCCCGTGGCACGTGCAGGAGAACAAGTGGCGGGCCGCCCGCTACGGGCTGGACGCCATCATCATCCTCAACGCCGCCGGGGACGAGATGCTCGTGACCGACCACCTGCGCGCCGAGTTGGAGCGCCTGGCCCCGGTGGCCGAGCGGCTGGGGTGCGCCGCGGAGCTGGCCTCCGTCGAGACCCTCCTGCGCGACGGCGGCACCCCGGCCCGCCAGCGCCGGGTCGCGGCCCACGCGGCGCACGCCATGACGGTGGAGCAGATGGAGTCCGCCGGCCTGCCCGCGTCCACCCCGCTGGCCGGGCCTGACATCAATGCTCCGCTCCGCGCCGTCGTCGCTGACGCGGTGGCCCGGACGCGGGTGTCGCTGGGGGGCCAGTAGCCGACCCCACGGCCTCGGCCGGGAGCCGTCCGGTCACGAACAGCGCACCGATCGTCAGCAGCAACGTCAGGCTCAGGGCGGCGCGCAGGGCATCCAGCCGGGAGTCGGCGTTGACCGACATGACGGCGTCGGCCGTCTGCTCGTCGACACCGGCGTCCTCCAGGGCCGTCTGCAGTTGCGTGTTGGAGATGAACGGGACCCCGCTGGCCAGTTGCACCGTCGCCTGCTCCTGCACCGAGTCCGGTACCTGCGGATTGTCCTGGACGCCGGTCATGAATGAGAGGCTCAAGGTGGAGAAGAGTACCGACCCGATGAGCGCCGTGCCCAGGGAGGCACCGAGGTTCGTGGCGGTGTTCTGGAGCCCACCGACCTCGTCGCTCTGGGTGTCCGGCACCGCCGAGACGGTGATGGCACCCAGCTGGGAGGACAGCGCGCCCAGCCCGAGGCCCATCAGCAGCATCGGGATGGTCACGATCGCGGCGTTGGCGCCCGGGTCCAGCCCCGCCACCAGGATCAGGATCCCGCCGGCCATCAACGCCAGGCCCACGCGGACGACGTGGCGGGGACTGGCCTGCGGTCGGAACTTGGGGATGCCGATGGCGGCCAGGATCAGCGCCACGGAGAGCGGGAAGATCCGGAGACCGGTCTCCAGTGCACTCAGTTCCAGGACCACGGAGAGGAACAGCGGGATCGTGAAGAACACCCCGGCCTGCACCACGAACTGGGCGAAGAACACGCTCAGCCCACCGGTCAGGCGGGGATTCCGGAACAGCCCGGGATCCACCAGGGGATTCCCTCCCGTCGCCGCCAGGTGCGTCGTGCGCCGCAGGAAGAGGTAGAGGACCAGCAGCCCGCCGACCAGCAGCCACAGCACCGGGGAGAGCCCCAGGACCGCGGGCGCGCCATCGCGGGCCAGCACCCAGCCCCATTCGCCCGAGCGCAGCACCCCGTAGACCACCATGCCCAGGCCCGCGATGGACAGGGCGGAGCCGACCACGTCGATGCGGGCCCCGGTGGGTGGCGAGTCATGGATCCGGCGCAGGACGAGCAGGATCGCCGCGACGATGACGACCTCGCCCACGAAGACGTACCGCCAGGAGGCGAAGGTCGTCACGGCACCCCCGATCAGCGGTCCCGCGGCCACGGCCATGGCACCTGCTGCGGCCACCATTCCATACGCGGCGGCACGGCGCTCCCGCGGGAAGTTCGCCGCGACCAGGGACACGATGGCGGGCATGATCAGGGCCGCGCCGATCCCCTCCAGCA
>JAPFFX010000113.1 GCA_026645375.1 Citricoccus sp. WCRC_4
CGCGCTGTCCAACGTCCTGCTGCACTCGGGGGCAGCGCACTGCGTGGTCACCCTGGCGGTCCACGCGAACCTGGTGACCCTGGACGTCTACGACGACGGCCGCGGCCGGGGCGGGCGTCCCGAGGGGTTCGGCATCCGGACGATGCGGGACCGGGCGGACGGACTGGGCGGGACCCTCACGGTGGAGGACGCCGACGAGGGGCCCGGGGACGCGGGCACCGGCCGGGGCACGGTGGTGGCGCTGGCCCTGCCGCTACCGACGCGGCCGGCGCCGGGTGCGGAGCGGGTCCGGGACGGACGGGACCACGGCGAGGAGGAGGGATGAGCGAGGACCGGCAGGGCGGCCCGCGAACCGGGAGGCCGGTGCGGGTGCTCCTCGTGGACGACCACCCCGTGGTGCGGGCGGGCCTGCGCGCGGTCCTGGAAGCGGGTGGGTCCCTGCAGGTGGTGGCCGAGGCCGCCGCTGCCCGGCAGGCCCTGGACCTCGTGGACCGGCTGCACGCCCGCGATGAGGGGCCGGACGTCGTGGTGATGGACATCGAGCTGGGGGAGGGGCCCTCCGGGATCGAGGCCACCCGGCGGCTCGGCCGCGACCACCCGGAGGTGCCGGTGCTGATCGTCTCCACGTATGGCGCGGTCTCCGACGTCCAGGCGGCGCTGGCCGCCGGTGCGGCCGGCTACCTGCTCAAGGACGCCTCCGCGGAGGAGCTGCGCGACGCCGTCGGGAACGCCGCGGCCGGGACCTGGACCCTGCCGGCCGGCCTGGCACGGCGGGCGCTGGGCGCGGGATCAGGAACCGGGCCGTCGTTGAGTCCCCGCGAGATCGACATCCTCGAGCAGCTGGCGCGGGGACGGACGAACCGGGAGATCGCGGCCGGGCTGTTCATCTCCCAGGCCACCGTGAAGACACACCTGAACCACGTGTTCCAGAAGCTCGGGGTCGGCAACCGCACCGAGGCGGTGACCGTGGCCCGCTCGCTGCACCTCATCCGCGGCTGAGGGCCCCGGACGCCGCGCGGGACGGCGGGAGGGACTCAGCCGGCGGTGGGGCCCCCGGCGGGTTCGAGGTCGCCGATGACCTTGACCTCGTTGGCGGTGCCCTCGGCCAGGGAGTAGGTGAGGCCGACGATCGCGGTGCGACCCTCCTCCACGGCCCGGGCCACGGACATCGAGGACTCCACCAGCCGCTGGCAGGTCTGCACGGTGTGCTCGGCCACGGTGCCGTTCACGTCCTCGACCCCCCGGCGGCGGGCGGCGAAGACGGAGGGCATGATGCGCTCCACGAGGGAGCGCTGGAACCCGGCGGGCATCTCCCCGGAGTCGTAGGAGGCGAGCGCACCGGTCACGGCGCCGCAGCTGTCGTGGCCCAGGACCACGATGAGCGGTACGGACAGCACGTCCACGCTGAACTCGAGCGAACCGAGCACGGCGTCGTCGATGACCTGGCCGGCGGTGCGGATGACGAACAGGTCGCCCAGTCCCAGGTCGAAGATGATCTCCGCGGCCAGCCGGGAGTCGGAGCAACCGAAGAGCACGGCGATCGGGTCCTGCCCGTTCGCCAGGGAGGTCCGGCGGGCCGCGTCCTGGTTCGGGTGCCGGGACGTGCCGGAGACGAAACGCTCGTTGCCCTCGCGCATCAGTTCATAGGCGCGGGTGGGGGTCGGTGTCATGCTGCGTCCTCCTCGAGGTCCTGCTGGATGGCTCCGGCCAGCGTATCCATGTCGGACAACTCGCCCGAGCCCGTGACGATGATCGTGGTGCCCTCCAGCTCGCCCACCAGGTACGCGTCCCCGTCCGCGGGCTCGTGCAGGTCCCACGAGGTGCCGTCCACGGTGCGGGAACCGGTCAGCGGCGCATTGCGGATCTGCTGGGAGATCCAGGTGGGGTTGGCCTGGGCCGTCTGCTTGAAGCCGGCGAACTCCTCCTCCGGGGTGAGGTAACCGGCCTCCCAGAACTCCACCCGGTCGGCGCCGGCGCCGTTCCAGCGGGCGTAGTTGGCCGTCCAGCCCTCGGGCAGGGCCGGGCCGGCGGCGGTGAAACCGGCGGTCGCCGTGGCCTGCTCGGCGGCGGCCCGGACGTCGACGTCCCGGTCGTACGTCCGCTCCGTGGACCCGGGATTGAGCAGCACCACCAGCAAGGCGATCCCCAGGGTGGCCAGCACGCTGACCACCATGGCACGGGCGGACTGTCCGGCCCGTTTCACCTGCTTCGGGGTCAGGCGGGGCTTGGCGGCGGCGGTCTCTGGCTCGGGGGAGGTCACCGGTCCATTCTGCCACCGCGGCGGACACTAGGATGAGTCCGCAAGACGTACCCTGCAGACGGAGACACACGGTGAGCACTGACCAGTCCGCGAACAACGAGGTTCCGGCCCAGAGGGTCACGGCCCAGAAGTCGGCAGAACAGCACGCTGACTACAACATGCTGAACCGCAATCTCGCGGTGTCCGGCACGGAGCCGGACCGCAACCTCGCGCTCGAGCTCGTGCGGGTCACCGAGGCGGCGGCCATCGCCGCCGGCCACTGGGTCGGCTACGGGGACAAGAACACCGCCGACGGTGCCGCCGTGGACGCGATGCGCGCCTTCATGGACACGGTCCGGATGAACGGCGTGGTCGTCATCGGCGAGGGCGAGAAGGACGAGGCGCCCATGCTGTTCAACGGTGAGCACGTCGGCGACGGCACGGGCCCCGAGGTCGATGTCGCCGTGGACCCCATCGACGGCACCCGCCTGACCGCCCTGGGTTACCCGAACGCGCTGTCCGTGTTCGCCGTGGCCGAGCGCGGTGCGATGTTCGACCCGTCCGCGGTGTTCTACATGGACAAGATGGTCGTGGGTCCCGAGGCCGCCGACTTCGTCGACCTGCGCCTGCCGATCAAGCAGAACATCCACCTGGTGTCCAAGGCCCTGAACAAGCCCGTCAGCCAGCTCAACGTGTGCGTGCTGGAGCGCCCGCGCCACGAGAAGCTCGTCGAGGAGATCCGCGCCGCCGGCGCCCGCGTGAAGTTCATCATGGACGGGGACGTGGCCGGTGGCATCGCCGCGGCCCGCCACGGCACCGACGTGGACATGCTGCTGGGCATCGGCGGCACCCCGGAGGGCATCATCACCGCGTGCGCCATCAAGGCCGTCGGCGGGGTCATCCAGGGCCGGCTGGCCCCGAAGGACGACGAGGAGCGCCAGAAGGCCCTCGACGCCGGGCACGACCTCGACGCCGTGCTCACCACCGACGACCTGGTGAAGTCGGACAACTGCTACTTCGCCGCGACCGGCATCACCGACGGAGACCTGCTGCGCGGGGTGCGCTACTACAACGACCGCGTGGTGACCCAGTCGATGGTCATGCGCTCGAAGTCCGGCACCGTGCGCATCGTGGAGGCCGAGCACCAGGCCCGCAAGTGGGAGAAGTGGATCGACACGGAGGTCTCCCCGGCCCGGCGCTGACCCTTCCCGGGGTGACCAGGGAGCCTAGGGGAGGGTGACGGCGAACAGGGTCCCCGGCGCTGCCGCCGACCCGTCCCCAGCCCCGTCCTGGGCCGCGTCCGGGCCGGCGGGCCGCACCACGGCCGGTGCCTCGGCCGCGCCCAGGAACACCGACTCGCCGGGGGTGAGCACGGCGCTCTGGCCACCGGAGGCCAGGCGCACCGTCCCGGCGGTGCAGACCGCGATCACGGGCCCGTTCGCGGTCAGGGTGCGTCCGGCGGCCCCGGGCAGGTCCAGGCGCTCGACCTGGAACTCCTCGAAGGGCGGACGGAAGACGAGGCGGCCGGCGCCGTCGGCCTGGGGGGCGCAGTAGGGCACCGGCAGCGCCTGGAAGCGCACCACCCGGCGCAGCTCGTCCACGTCCACGTGCTTGGGCGTCAGCCCGCCGCGCAGCACGTTGTCCGAGGCCGCCATCACCTCCACGCCGAGCCCGTGCAGGTAGGCGTGCACGTTGCCGGCCGGCAGGTGGATGGCCTGTCCCGGGGCCAGGTCCACCCGGTTCAGCAGCACGGAGACCAGCACCCCGGGATCGCCCGGGTAGTACTCGGAGATCCCGACCGCGGTGGCCAGGTTCAGGTCGTTCTCCAGCACGCGCGGGGCCCGCTTCAGGGTGGCCACGACGTCCTCGACCCAGGCTGGCGAGGCCCAGCCCCCCTCGGGGTCCAGCAGGGTGGCGAAGGCCGACTCCAGGTCGCCGGCGTGCAGCGTGGCGGCGAGGTCGGCGGCCGCGCTGCCGGGGCCGGCGTCGACCCCCTCGAAGTGCTCGGCCAGGGCCCCGGCGAGCCGGTCGAAGGACTGCGCGGCGTCCTCGGGGGAGCGGAAGCCGCACAGGGCGGTGAACGGGGTCAGCGCGATGACCATCTCGGGCTTGTGGTTGTCATCGCGGTAGTTGCGGTGCGCCGCGGTGACCGGGACCCCGGCAGCCTGCTCGGCGGCGAAGCCGGCACGGGCCTGGTCCAGCGTGGGGTGGGCCTGGATGGACAGCGGGCGCCCGGCCGCGAGCAGCTTCACCAGGTAGGGCAGCCGGCCGAACGGGGCGGCCTGCCCGAGCAGGGCCTGCGGGTCGCGGGCGATCAGCTCGTCCAGGGGCACCGGCGTGGTCCCGGGGTCCGCGGCGGGCACGGCGCCGGAGGGGGCCCCGGGGTGGGCGCCCATCCACAGCTCGGCCTCCGGACGGCCCGAGGGCGTGCGTCCCTGCAAGTCGGCCAACAGGGTCGCGGATCCCCAGGCGTAGTCACGGACGGCATTGCGCAGCAGGAACATGGTGCCAGCCTATCCACTGGACACGCCCCGTTCACCGGGACGCCCCCGGTGGGGGCGCTGGGTATCCTCCCTCCATGACCACCTTCGCCGTCATCGGTGCCGGCATCATCGGTGCCGCCGTCGCCAGGGAGTTGACCCGGCGCTTCCCGGACGACTCCGTCACCGTGTTCGACAAGGAGACCGAGGCGGCCGCGCACCAGACCGGCCACAACTCCGGAGTGGTCCACGCCGGCCTGTACTACCAGCCCGGAAGCCTCAAGGCCCGGCTGTGCCGCCGCGGGGTGGGCCTGCTCCGCGACTATGCCCGCGAGCGGGGGCTGCCGTACGAGGAGTGCGGGAAGCTCGTCGTGGCGTTGCGTGGGGACGAGGAGGGGCGGCTGCGCGCCATTCACGACAGGGCGGTCGCCAATGGCGTGCCGGGCGTCCACCTGGTCGGTCCGGACGGGATCCGCGAGATCGAGCCCCACGCCGCCGGGCGCCTGGCCCTGCACTCACCGCAGACGGCCATCACCGACTACGTGGCCGTGACGCGGGCCCTCCTCGACGACGTGCGCGCGGCCGGGGGAGCGGTCCACCTGGGAGCGGAGGTCACCGGGCTGTCCAACCTCGAGGACCGCTGCGTCATCACCACGTCGGAGGTCACCGGGTCCTTCGACGTCGTCATCGCCTGCGCGGGGCTCCAGTCCGACCGGATCGCCGGCCTGGCCGGTGGTTCCGCCTACCCGAGGGTCGTCCCGTTCTTCGGCCAGTACTCCCAGCTGGCCCCGGAACACCGCACCCTGCTCAACGGTCTGGTGTACCCCGTCCCGGATCCCGCGTATCCGTTCCTGGGGGTCCACCTGACCAAGCGCGTGGACGGCGAGATGCTCGTCGGACCCAACGCCTTCCTGTCGTTCGGGCGCGAGAACTACTCCGGACGCCGCATCGGCCTGCGGGACACCCTGGACGTCGCCACCACCCCCGGATTCTGGAGGTTCGCCGGCCGCAACGTCCGGGCGACCGTCCGGGAACTGGGCGCCGTGGTCTCCAGGACCAGGTTCCTCGCCGGAGCGGTCCGGTACGTGCCGTCCCTGGAGGGCGCGGTGTCCACGCCCATCACCCGCGGCATCCGTGCCCAGGCGATGGACCGGGACGGCACCCTGGTCGACGACTTCGTCATCGAGGGCATCGGCCGGACCACCCTGGTGCGCAACGCCCCCTCTCCCGGGGCCACCTCGTCCCTGGCGATCGCCGAGCACATCGTCTCCGACGTGGTCCGCAGGCACCGGCTCGCCACCGCCGGGGCCTGACCGGCGCCGCGGGGCGCGGACCGGCTAGCCGCGGCCGGCCACGCAGAGGTGGTTGGTCTTCGCCGCCTCCTCCAGCAGGCCGGTCTGTCCGGTGTCCTCGAGGTACATCAGCCAGTCCTCGTTGATCGGGTCGCCGTCGGGTTGCAGTGGCGGGGCGGGCCAGTCCTCCGGGTTGTCGCTGTCCGCGCCCTGCGAGTCGATGTTGCCCGTGCCGGCCGTCAGGATCCCGGCGGCGGCGTCCACGAACAACAGCGGGGCGGGCGTTGCGCCGGCGGCCTGCGGGGTCCCGTCCTCGGAGAGCATCTCCCCCACGCGCTGGTGGATCAGGTCGAAGTCGGGGAACGTGGTGAACCGGTCGCCCTGGTCCCCGAAGTCCGGGGCGCCGATGGTCAGCCGGCCCGTGGGCTGGGAGCGGCCGCTCGAGGCGAGGGACACGAAGGTGCCCAGCTGCTGGCCGGGCAGGTCCGTCTCCACGACCTGCTCGCCGGCTTCCAGGATGCCCTGGAAGCGGGGGACCAGCGTCTGCGGATTGAACTGGGCCAGCATGGCCGACTGGATGCACTGCTGGCGGCGGATCCGGGAGTAGTCGGTGGAGAAGTGCCGGGAGCGGGCGAACGCCAGGGCCTGCTCGCCGTTGAAGGTGTAGGTCCCCGGCCCCCACCAGGCGTTGCCCCACTGCCCGTCCGGACGGTGCCCGCGGTAGGTGGTCCAGCCGCCGGACGTCACCGTGACCCCGCCCATGGCGTCGATCAGCTGGGCGAAGCCGGCCATGTCCACCATGGCGTAGGCCTGGACCTCGAGCCCCAGGATGCCCCCGGCGGCGTCCTTCATGGCCTCGGCGCCCGGGTCCTGCGCGCCCGGGTACAGGTCCTGGTGGTTCTGCATCACGTCCACGTAGAGCGCGTTGAGGATGCACTCGTCCCCGCACGAGAAGCCCTCCGGGTAGGCCGACCAGAGCGGGGAGTCCTGCGTGAACCGGGCGTTCTGGAAGTTGCGGGGGATGGAGAAGATGATCGTCCGGCCGGTCTCGGCGTTCACGGAGGCCACGTGGATGGAGTCGGGCCGCAGGCCGATCCGTCCCTCACCGGCGTCCCCGCCCATCAGCAGGACGTTGTAGCGCCCGTCCACCGGCTCGATGGCCTGACCGGGCGGGAAGATCGAGTTGAGGGTGCTGCGCCCGGCGTTCAGCGCCCACGAGCCGTAGCCCAGGACCCCGGAGGTCACCAGCAGCAGCAGGACCGAGGCGACGGCGATGAGTGGCCGCGTGCCCGGGGCGACGAGCCGGAGCCGGACCAGCCGGAACGTGTCCACCCAGAGCACCGCCCAGCCGAGGGCCAGGGCCGCCAGCGCCACGATGCCCGCCAGCAGGACCCAGGTGTTGGCGCCGATCCGGATCAGCAGGTCCCGGTTGACGAAGAACAGGACGAGCGCGACGACGGCCAGTGCCCATACCGTCAGGGTCACCCTCAGCGCGGCCCGGCCGAGACGCCGGTCGCCGGCCACCACCTGGGCACCACCGGGGACGAACAGCGTCAGGGCCAGCAGGATCCAGGCCCGCTTGGTGCGCTGGGGGACCGTGCCGGTCTCCGGGGCGCGGACGGGATCCCCACCGCCGGCCGCCGCGCGGGTGGTGGCCTGGGGCTGGGTGTGGGAGGTCATGATCCGGTGGCCTTCGATGCCCGGTCCGGGTGTCCCGTGCCTGCCGGGTGGCTCATGAGCGGCCGGCTGGCGTCACGGGCTGGTGGTAGCCCGGCC
>JAPFFX010000221.1 GCA_026645375.1 Citricoccus sp. WCRC_4
CGGCCCGGTGACGACCTGGACAACGTCGACCGCCACGCCCTCGAGGTGATGACCGAGGCGATCACCCATGCCGCCACCACCCTCTCCCAGGACGCCGGCGCGCTGGACTGAGGGCCACCGGAGCCACCGGGAGTGCGGGTGGTCAGCCGTGACCGCGCCGGAACCTGACACCGGCTACCGCGAGGAGACAGATCACCCGTTGCTCGTCAGTCCGCTGTGGGAAACGCGCGTGGCAGCGTGCGGACCCGTTCAGGGCCTTGCCGCTGCCGCTGGAACTCTGGCGGCGGCAAGGCGTTCGGCGGTCTCGACGACGTTGGCGACCAGCATCACCCGGGTCATCGGACCCACCCCGCCGGGGTTGGGCGAGACCCACGAGGCCACGTCAGCCACGGCGGGTTCCACGTCGCCCACCGTACGGGCTCGCCCGTCCTCGTCGGCTGTCAGCGAGACACCGACGTCCAGCACGATCGCGCCCGGCTTGACGTCTTCCTTCCGCACCATGTGTGCGGAACCGGCCGCGGCGATGACGACGTCGGCGCGGGCGACCTCCCCGCGAAGATCTTCCGTCCCGGTGTGCGCCAGCGTCACGGTGGCGTTGACGTCCTTGCGGGTCAGCACCAGCCCGGCGGGCCGTCCGATGGTCACCCCCCGGCCGATGACCAGGACTCGTCGGCCGGCCAGGTCGATCCCGTGGTGACGCAGCAGCTCCACGCAGCCGGCCGGGGTACAGGGCAGCGGGGACTCCAGGCGCCCGGAGACCGAGGCCACGAGCCGGCCCAGGTTCACCGGATGCAGTCCGTCCGCGTCCTTGGCCGGATCGATGCGTTCCAGCACCCGCTGCGTGTCGATGTGCGGGGGCAGCGGCAGCTGGACGATGTAGCCGGTGCAGTCCGTGTCCTGGTTGAGTTCGTCCAGCACCGCGAGCAGCTCTTCCTCCGTGACCGCCTCCGGGAGGTCCCGGCGGATGGACGCCACGCCGACCTCGGCGCAGTCCCGGTGCTTGCCGGCCACGTAGGACCGGGATCCCGGGTCCTCACCGACCAGCACCGTTCCTAGGCCGGGGACGATACCGTGCTCGGCCAGCCGGGCCACCCGTGCGGCCAGGTCCTTCTTCATCGCTGCGGCCGTTGCGCGGCCGTCCAGTACTCGGGCAGTCATGTCGTGGGCCTTTCGAGGTCGTCTGCAGGGGTGGGCGGGCCCGGCAGCGGGCCCGCCCACGTACCGGCGCGTTGATCAGGACCGCAGCTTCTCCATGGCCGGGTCCACGAGGGGTTCCTCGCTGATGGTGGCCGTGACCTCGCGGTCGAAGGTGCGGACGGTGACCTGGTCCCCGACCTCCAGGTCCTCGGGCACCCAGGCCAGGGCTATGGGCTTGTGCACGGTGTACCCGTAGTCGGCGCTGGTGACGAAGCCGGCCGGGGTGCCGTCCACCAGGACCGGTTCGTGCCGACCGGTGAGCACCGTGGTCCCGTCGTCCACGGTGAGGCAGCGCAAGGTCCGGCCCTGCCCGGAGCCGGCCAGCCCGGCCCGCTCGGCCAGGGCCCGGGCGCCCACGTAGCCGACCTTGTCCTTCTTGACGGCGAAGCCCAGGCCGGCCTGGTCCGGGTAGTGCCCGGTGTGCATGTCCGTCCCCCAGGACCGGTACCCCTTCTCCAGGCGCAGGCTGTTGAAGGCGCCGCGCCCTGCGGCGATGATCCCGTGGGCCGCACCGGCCTCCCACAACGCATCCCACAGCCGTGCGCCGTCTTCGGCGGCGGCGTAGATCTCCCATCCCAGTTCCCCCACGTAGGAGAGCCGGAGCAGGCGAACCGGGATCCCGGCGATCTGGGCCTCGACGCCCTGGAAGTACCGCAGGCCCTCGTTGGTGAGGTCCTGATCGGTCAGTGGCTGGAGTACCGTGCGGGCGTTGGGGCCCCACAGGCCGATGCAGCAGGTCGCGTCGGTGATGTCCTCGACCGACACCGGGCACTCCGGATGGGCCTCGGTGAACTTCCGGGCCTCCACGGCCAGGTAGTTCGCGTCGATCCCGCCGTTGATGCCTGCCATGAACCGCTCGGGCCCGAGCCGGGCCACGGTGATGTCGCTGCGGATGCCACCGGCCTCGTCCAGCAGCAGCGTGTAGGCCACCGCGCCGACCTTGCGGCGCATGTTGCCGGTGGCCAAGCGGTCCAGGAACGATTCGGCGCCCTCACCGGAGATGTCCACCCGGCGCAGGGCGGTCATGTCGTACATCGCCACGTTGGTCCGGGTCGCATGGGCCTCCGCCGCGCTGATGGGCGAGTAGTACTGGCCGGACCACGCGTCCCGCTGCGGCGGAACCCACTCCTGCGGCAGGTTCTCGAGCAGGGACGCATTCGCCTCGTACCACTGCGGGCGTTCCCAGCCGGCCGCCTCGAGGAAGAACGCCCCCAACTCCTGCTGCCGCTCGTGGAACGGGGAGAGCCGGAGGTTCCGCGGGGAGACCTTGGGCTGCAGCGGGTGCTTGATGTGATAGACCTCGACGAAGCTCTGGGCGGAGGTCTCCTGGATGTAGTCCCGCTCGAGCTGGACCCTCTCGAAGCGGTGCAGGTCCATCTCCCGCAGGTCGGCGTCGCTGTGCCCGTCCACGAGCACCTGGGCCAGGGCGCGGGCCACACCGGCCGAATGGGTGACCCAGACCGCCTCGGCCACGTACAGGCCGGCCACGTTCGAGGCCTCCCCTACCAGCGCCCCGCCGTCCGGGGTGAAGGAGAAGATCCCGTTGAAGGCGTCCTCCACGCTCGTCTGTCCCAGTTCGGGCAACAACCGCCGACTGTCGTCCCAAGCGGGCTCGAAGTCCTCCGGGGTGAACTCGAGCCGGGAGGGCATCCGGTCGTTCTCGACGTCGACCCCCTGCGGCATCTCCTCGTAGCGCACCGGGATGGGGCGGTGCCCATAGGAGCCGATGCCGATCCGGGACCCGTGCTGGCGGAAGTAGAGGTTGTCCTCCTGAAGCCGCAGGATGGGCAACCGGGCGTTGTTGCCCGTGCCCACGGCCTCCTCAGTCTCACCCCGCAGGGACGGCAGGGACGTGGTTCGCACGTACTGGTGGGCCATCGGCACCAGGGGAATGGTCATCCCGGCCATCTCCCCCAGCTCGGGTCCCCAGAAACCGCCGGCGCAGATCACGATGTCCGCGGGGACGGATTCATCCCCGCACCTGACCCCGGTGACCCGTCCAGCGGACTCCTCGATCCCCGTGACCAGGGTGTTCTCCCGGAACACCGCACCCCGGGACTCGGCCCGCTGGCGCAGCAACTCGACCGCCAGCAGGGAGGACGCCAGACCGTCGGTGGGCACGTACAACCCGCCCAGCAGCAGGCTCTCGTCTACCAAGGGGTGCAGGCGCTTGGCCTCCGCGGCGTCCACGACCCAGGACTCCACCCCCCAGCAGGCATTGAAGTTGTTGCGGCGGTGCAGTTCGGCCAGCCGCTCGGGCGTGGTGGCCACCTCCAGCCCGCCCACGGGGTTGAACGCCGCAGCCCCGTCCTTGACCAGGCCCAGCAGTTTGGTCCCGGTGTAGGCCGCGAGCTCGGAGAGCAGTTCCGAGGGGGTGGACTGGAAGACCAGCCCGGGAGCATGCGAGGTCGAGCCGCCCGTTGCGGGGATGGGACCCCGGTCCAGGACCGTGACGTCTGTCCAGCCCCTGGCGGTGAGCTCATCGGCCAGGTTGGCCCCGACAATGCCAGCCCCGATGACCACGACGCGCGGAGATTCCATGGTGATGTCCAATCCTTCAGTCCCCGAGGGGATGCCATACATAAGTCATATATGAGCAACGTAGTGACTCGCCTCACATGCCGTCAAGGGTCAAAATCAACCAGGCTCGCCCTCTTGCGCGGCGGTGTGATGTGCGTTACGTTCAACGGCATCCGTCATATATGTGTTGCATCTGGCTCTCATACGACCGTGCTCATCGTGACGATCTTCCGACTGATCGGCCTCACGGCGTCCATCGCCTGGGCCCCGAGACCAAGGAGAAGTCCTCTCATGAGCATCCCGCTGTCCACGACCCAGATGGCGTTACCCGTCGGAGCTCCCCCGACGTCCCCCGAGGGCCGGGGTGCTGAACCATCGCCGGTGCCGCGGGCATCGTCCCGGCGGCCGGCCTCGAGCCTCCTAGGCTCTATCCCACACGTGGAGATGGACCAAGGAGCGTCGATGCACACCGTCGAGAAATCACCCAAGCGAACCACCCTGGCCGAGCGTGCCTATCAGGAGATCCGCACCCGGATCATCGACAACCGACTCGCGCCCGGGTCACCCCTCGACGAGGAAGCACTGATGACCGAGCTGTCCATCGGACGCACGCCCTTGCGCGAGGCCGTCAAGAGGCTGGAATCGGAACGACTGCTGATCATCTATTCGCATCGGGGCACCTTCGTCCCCGAGGTCACCATCCGCGACCTGCGAGAGATCTCCGACGCCCGCAGGCTGCTGGAGGGTTATGCCGCTCGACGCGCCGCGCTGTCCGCCACGGAGACGGACCGGCGGGACCTCAGGGCCTGCCTGCAGGAACTGCAGTCCCTGGAGGCGAGGTATCCCTCCGACCTCATCCAGGTCGATGCGCGGATCCACGAGTCGATCTACCGCGCCATGGGCAACCGCTACATCGAGGAGAGCCTGATCCAGTACTTCTCGCTGTCGATGCGGATGTGGAACCACGTGCTGCCACGGCTGGGCGCCATGGAACCCCACGTGCAGGAGCACGTCGACCTGATCCAGTCCGTCCTCGACGGCGATGCGCAGGAAGCGGAGCGCCTCGCAGTGGATCACGTGAGCCACTTCGAGGACCTGGTCGTCGCAGCCCTCTGAGGCCCCCGCAGTCCGCCCCCTGTACCACCCCCCCACCAGATACCGGAAGCGCCCCGGCATCCCCACGAGTAAGGTGACACACCCCATGACGACCTCCACGACCTCCACGGTTCCCGAGCCCCTGCTCTCCGGGAAGCGCTCCTCTTCCACCGGCATGGTGCTGACGCTGTCCTGCACCAACGAGAAGGGCATCGTGCACGCCGTCTCCGGCGCCCTGCTGGAGACGGACGCGTACATCACCTCCTCCCAGCAGTTCGACTCCCCCGACACCGGCAGTTTCTTCATGCGCGTCGAGTTCACCACAGAGGCCGCCCTCACCGACGTCCAGGACGCCCTGGCCCCGAGCAGGGACCAGTTCACGATGGAACTGAACCTGCACGAGGCCTCCCGCAAGACCCGCACCCTGGTCATGTGCTCCAAGGACGGGCGAACCCTCAACGACCTGCTCTTCCAGCAGCGCGCCGGCACGCTGCCGATCGACATCCCGGTGATCGTCTCCAACCACCTGGACCTGCAGCCCATGGCCTACTTCTACGGCATCCCCTTCGTCCACATCCCCGTCACCAAGGACGCCGACGGCGACACCAACAAGGACCAGGCCGAAGCGAGACTGCTCGACCTGGTCGCCGAGCACGACATCGAGCTGGTCGTGCTGGCCCGGTACATGCAGGTCCTCTCCGACGACCTCTGCCGCAAGCTCGGCGGCAAGGCCATCAACATCCACCACTCCTTCCTGCCCTCCTTCAAGGGCGC
>JAPFFX010000152.1 GCA_026645375.1 Citricoccus sp. WCRC_4
CGGCCGGGATCGGTGGCGTCCTGGCCAGCCACTACTTCGGCTACGTCTCACCCCTGCTGGGCGGATCGCTGCTGATCTTCGCGTTCATCGTCACCGTCATCGGTGGTCTCGGTTCCCTGGCCGGCGCGGCGGTCGCCTCCGTGCTCGTCGGGGTGCTGCAACAGTTCGCGAACTACTTCTGGAGCATCGGCGACTTCGTGGTCGTCATCCTGCTGGCCGTCGTACTGCTGACCAGGCCCTCCGGACTCATGGGACGAAAGGTGGCCACCGCATGAGCGCCTCCACGGAAGAACTCAAGGACCAGCACGGGGACCGCCAGGGCCGGCAGGGGCCATCCGCCACGGACCGGCTCAAGGCCTCCCTCACCCCGCCGCCGAGGCCGGGCCCGTCCGGCTCCGGCCGGCCCCCGGCCCACCGCCGGCTCATCGGTGGCGTCGCCGCCGTCACCGGGGCCGCGGTCCTGGCCCTGCTGCCACTGCTGAACATCCAGCTGCCCGGCATCCTCCCCACCGCCACCTACCAGCCCGGCGCCCTGCAACTGATGGCCCTGTGCCTGCTGATGGGCGCGGCCGCCCTGACCTACCACCTGCTGATCGGCGTGGCCGGCCTGCTGTCCTTCGGGCACGCGCTGTACGTCGGTGCCGGCGCCTACGTGCTGGGCATCCTGCTCGAACGCACCGGCATGGGACTGATCCCGGCCATGCTCCTCACGCTGCTGGTCGTCGTCATCCTGGCCAACGTCACCGGGGCGGTGGCCCTGCGGGTCAGCGGCATCCCGTTCGCCATGGTCACCCTGGCATTCGCCCAGGCCGGGTCGGTGCTCGTGCGGCGCAATCCGGACGGTGCCACCGGTGGCGAGGAGGGGCTGAGCCTGAACACGGAGCAGGTCCCCGCCTTCCTGGTCGGGGTGTCGAACACCCGGAACCTGTACTGGCTCGCGCTGGCCGTGCTGATCATCGTCTTCGCCATCGTCAGCTGGATCCAGAACTCGCGGGCCGGCCACCTCGCCGAGGCCGTGCGTGAGAACGAGAACCGCGTCCGGGTGCTGGGACTGAAGCCGTACCTGGCCAAGCTGCTGATCTTCGTGGTGGGCGGCACCCTGGCCGGCTGCGTCGGCATGGTGCACCTGCTGCTGCAGTCCGGTGCCGTGCCGAGGACCGTCTCAGCGGACTTCACCATCACGCTGCTCGTCATGGTGGTCCTCGGCGGCGTCGGTTCCCGGTGGGGCGCCGTGGTGGGCGGCGTGCTCTACACGCTGCTCGACCAGCGGCTCACCGTGCTGGCCCAGTCCGAGGCCATCCAGTCGATGCCGGCCCTGCTGAGGGTGCCCCTGTCCGAACCGCTGTTCCTGCTGGGCACGCTGTTCGTCCTGGTGGTGCTGTTCATGCCGGGTGGCCTGGCCGGGTTCGTCCGGCGGCTCGCGGCCCGCTCCGGACGGGGCCGGTCGGGCAAGGATCCCGTCACGGTCCTGGAGCAGGCAGAATGAGCGCCTCGCTGCACACCCTGGGCCGGTGGACCGCGGACCGGGCCGTCGCCACCCCGGGCCGCACCGCCATCCTCGACGCCGGGGTGGCCCTGACTTACCGGGAGCTCGAGGACCGTGCCACCCGACTGGCCGGGAAGCTCGTCGCCGCCGGCTACCGGCCGGGGGAGCGCGTCGCCACCCTGTCCGGCAACAGCTCGGACCACGTGGTGCTGTTCTTCGCCTGCGCCAAGTCCGGGCTGGTCCTCGCCCCGCTGTCCTGGCGGTTGCGGGCCGCCGAGGTGGCCGTCCAGCTGGAGACCGCGGATCCCGCCCTGCTCGTGGTGGAGGAGGAGTTCGGTTCGCTGGCCGCCGAGGCCTGCGCCCTGCTGCCGATGCCCCCGTCCCGCGTGCGCCCGGGACGGGCCGGCATCGAGGAGGAGGTCCCGGCCCCGCACCGGCGAGGGACGGACCGGGGCTACCGGGCGGAGGAACGGGCGCCCGGTAGCCCCGTGCAGGACGACGACCCGGTGCTGATGCCCTTCACGTCCGGCACCGAGGGAGCCTCCAAGGCGGTGGTGCTGACCCACGCCAACTGCTTCTGGAACAACCTGGCCCTGTCCCGCACCCTCGAGATCACCTCCTCGGACGTGGTGCTGGCCGTCCTGCCCCAGTTCCACACCGGGGGCTGGAACATCCAGCCCCTGCTGGCCTGGTGGTCCGGTGCCACGGTGGTCATGGAACGGACCTTCGACGCCGGCCGGGTCCTGTCCCTGATCGAGGACCGCTCGATCACCACGCTGATGGCGGTCCCCGCCCAGTACCTCATGCTCGCCGAGCACCCTCGGTTCGCCACCACGGACCTGTCCAGCCTCCGGTTGGCGGTGGTCGGCGGGGCCTCCATGCCACCGGCGCTGATGCGGGTCTGGCACGCCCGCGACGTGCCGCTGGTCCAGGGCTACGGGCTGACCGAGGCGGGGCCCAACGTGCTCTCCCTGCCGGCCGAGGACGCGCGTGGGAAGGTGGGCTGGATGGGGCGGCCCTACCCCCACGTCGAGGTCGCCGTCGCGGACCCGGTCACCGGCCGGCTGCTGGAGGGCCCCGCCACCGGGGAGCTGCTCGTGGGAGGCCCCAGTGTCTTCGCCGGCTACTTCCGCGACCCGGAGGCCACCGCCCGTGCCCTGACCGGTGGCTGGCTGCACACCGGCGACCTGGTGGAGCGCGACGCCGAGGGGTATTTCCGTATCGTGGACCGTCTCAAGGACATCTTCGTCTCCGGCGGGGAGAACGTGGTCCCCGCCGAGGTGGAACAGGTCCTCACCGGCCATCCGGGGGTGGCCGCCGCCGCCGTCGTCGGCATCCCGCACGAGCGCTGGGGGGAGACCGGGCACGCCTTCGTGGTCCGCCGCTCCGGAGTGCCCGTGGACGAGACGGGATTGCGCGAGCACTGCGCACGGCTGCTGGCCGGGTACAAGCAACCCACCCTCTACACCTTCGTCCCGGACCTACCCCGGACGGGCCTGGAGAAGATCGCCCGGGGCCGCCTGCGGCCCCCGGCCCGGGAAAGGACTCACCATGGCCATTGAACCGCTGCATCCGGACACGGACACCCCCGGCGGCGAGGAGACACCCACCACCACGAAGGGCACCGTGCTCACCGCACGGGGACTGCGAACCCGCAGGAGGCTGCTGGACGCCGCCGAGAAGGTCTTCGCGGAACTGGGATACCCGGCAGCCTCGATCGTGAAGATCACCGAGGAGGCGGGTTGCGGCCTGGGGACCTTCTACCTTTACTTCGAGGGCAAGCAGGAGATCTTCAACGAGGTCGTGATGGACCTCAACCGGAGGGTGAGGCGGGCCATGACCGATGCCGCCCTGGCGGAGGCCGACTCCGGGCGCATCGCCTCGGAGCGCGCCGGCTTCCGGGCCTTCTTCCGCTTCACCGCCGAGCATCCGGCCCTGTACCGGATCATCCGGCAGGCCGAGTTCGCCTCGCCGGACGCGTTGCGGCTGCACTATTCCCGCATCGTGGACGGCTACGCCCAGGGCATCGAGCAGGGCCAGCGGTCCGGTGAGGTGCACCGCATGGACCCGGAGGTGGTCGCCTGGGCCCTGATGGGCATCGGCGAGATCATCGGCATGCGCTGGGTGCTCTGGCCCCAGGACCAGGACGGCGCCACGCGTGAGGGCACGGGGGACGTCCCCGACCACGTCTTCGACACCATGATGGAGTTCATCGAGCGGGCGCTGGCGCCCGGGGCGATGGACCGGGAAGGAACGGACCATGTCCGAGACATCGCTGGCCGCTGACGCGTCCTCTCCGGTGGAGCGGAACCACCGCCACACGGACCTCGGTCCGGGCTACCGCCAGACCACCGTCGCCGTGACCGGTGGGCGGATGACGGTGGGCCTGTGGGGTCCGCACGACCCGGGCGCCCCGACGATCCTGGCCGTCCACGGGGTCTCGGCCTCGCATCGCAGTTTCGGTCTGCTCGCCCAGGCGCTGCCCGGGGTCCGGGTCATCGCCCCCGACCTGCGCGGCCG
>JAPFFX010000160.1 GCA_026645375.1 Citricoccus sp. WCRC_4
TGGCCGGGACCGCCACCGCGGTCTCCGGCCGGGTCCAGGACCGCCGGGACCGGCGGGCCCAGGCGCAGTACGAACAGGACCAGTACGCCGCCGCCCAGCAGCAGGCGCAGGTCGACGCGGCCGCAGCCCAGGCCGTCGCCGCGCAGGCCGCGCCGCAACAAGTCGTCCCCGCGGCCCCGGCACCGCCGGCCGCCGGTGGGACGGACGTGCTCGCGCAGCTGCAGCAGCTCGCCGAGCTGAAACAGTCCGGCCTGCTCTCGGACGCGGAGTTCGCCGCCGCCAAGGCGCAGCTCCTCGGCTGAACCCGCAGGCGGCACCTTGCGCTGACAGCGGACGGACCTCAGATCCGTCCGCTGTCAGGTTGCTTTCCGGTGGCGGACGGTAGACTGGATCCAGCCCCCCACGTCTGGCTCACGAGGCCAGGCCGCACCACCGTGGACCGCACGCGATCAGCAGAGGAGATGGCCAGTGGCCAACCCCGTCTTCAACAGCAAGAACTTCCAGGAACAGATGCACTCCGGTGACGGCCGGGGTGGCGCCGCGACCCAGCAGGCACCGGGCTGGTACCAGGGCGGCCGGGGCTCCCAGCAGGGCCAGGGCTGGTACGCGGGCGGCCAGCAGCCGCAGTACGGCCAGCCGGCCCCCCAGACCCCGCAGTACTCCCCGGAGCAGCTGGAGCAGATGTACGCCCAGCCCGCCGCCGGCCCCGCCGACACCGGGCGGATGAGCTACAACGACGTCATCGCCAAGACCATCATCACCCTGGGCCTCGTCCTGGTCGGTGCGGTCGTCGGCTGGATGATGCCGGCCCTGATGCTCCCCGGCGCGATCGTCGGTCTCGTCCTCGGCCTGGTCAACTCCTTCAAGCGCGAGCCGTCGCCGGTCCTGATCCTCCTCTATGCCGCCGCCGAGGGCCTGTTCCTGGGTGGCATCTCCCAGGTCTTCGAGCAGATGTGGCCGGGCATCGCCGTCCAGGCCGTGCTGGCCACGTTCTGCGTCTTCGCCGTGACCCTCGCGCTGTTCGCCTCCGGGAAGTGGCGGGTCTCCGCGAAGTCCGTGAAGATCTTCATGATCGCGATGATCGGCTACGCCCTGTTCTCGCTGGTCAACCTCTTCCTGATGCTCTTCGGCGTCACCGATGCCATGTTCGGACTGCGCGGCGAGTTCCCGCTGCTCGGCCTGGGCATCGGCGTCCTGGCGGTGTTCCTGGCAGCGTTCTCGCTGGTCATGGACTTCACGGCCATCACCGAGGGCGTCAAGGCCGGCGCTCCGCAGAAGTACTCCTGGTCGGCGGCCTTCGGGCTCACCGTCACCCTGGTGTGGCTGTACGTGGAGATCCTGCGCATCCTGGCGATCCTGCGCGGCAGCGACTGACCGCCCCCGGACTGCCGTCCGTACGATCCACGCGATGACTGACGCATCCACGGTGGCCGCCATGCCCGCCTTCGGCGGGCCGGCGGCCACTGGCACGCAGTACGTCATCCGCCGCGGTGGGGCCGAGGCGACCGTGACCTCACTGGCCGGCGCCCTGCGCCGCTACGAGGTGGACGGCACCGACCTGGTGGAGACCTACGGCGAGGACGAGCTTCCCCCCTCCGCCTGCGGGATCCAGCTCTCCCCGTGGCCCAACCGCGTCCGGGACGGACGGTGGGAGCTGGACGGGGTCACCCAGCAGCTGGACCTGACCGAGCCGTCGCGGTCCAACGCCAGCCACGGCCTGCTGCGGAACACGGCCCTGCACGCGGTCCAGCTCGCCGAGCACCGGGTGGTCCTGCGCGGCGAGATCCACCCCCAGCACGGCTACCCCTTCCGGCTCACCCACCAGGTCGGCTACGCCCTGGATGACGCCGGCGCGCTCACCGTGCACCAGCAACTCACCAACCACTCGCCGCGCCCGGCACCGGTGGCCTTCGGTGCGCACCCGTTCCTGCGGATCGGCCAGGTGCCCAGCGAGGACCTGACCCTCACGCTCCGTGCCGGCACCCGGTTGGAGTCCGACGACCGGCTGATCCCCACCGGCTCCGTCGCGGTCGACGGGACCGCAACGGACTTCCGTGCCGGTCGACCGGTCGGCACCGAACTGCTCGATGCCGCCTTCACCGACCTGGTGCCCGGTGAGGACGGACTGAACCATCACGTGCTGGTCGCCCCGGACGGACGGAGCGTGGAGCTGTGGACCGAACCGGCCTACGGTTACGTGCACGTGTTCTTCACGGACAGGTTCCCCGGCCGCCACCGGGCGGTGGCGGTGGAGCCGATGACCGCCCCGGCCAACGCCCTCAACAGCGGCGAGGGCCTGGCCTGGATCGGCCCGGGTGGCCGGTTGGCAGCCGCCTGGGGCATCACCGGGCGACTGTGACGAACCAGGAGGCAGGCCCGTGAGCACCACCCCGCAGCCGACGCCCGGGAACGGGGCCGAACTGGCCGTCCCGGGACGCGAGCCCCTGCTCACGGCATCCCAGCAGGCCAACCGGGTCGCCACCGACGTCCCCTACGGGCTGACGGTCGCCGCCGCCTGGTCCTGGCGCGTCCTGCTGGTGCTGGCCATGGCCGGCGCCGGCATCTGGTTGCTCAGCCACGTGTCCCTGCTGGTCATCCCGTTGATCATCGCGGCGCTGCTGGCCACGCTGCTCAATCCCGTGCACCAGCGGTTCCGCCGGTGGGGCGTGCCCACCGGCCTGTCCGTGGCCGCGATCATCATCGGCTTCCTGATGATCATCGTGGGCCTGCTGACCCTCGTCGGCCAGCAGCTGACCGTCGGCTTCACGGACATGCGCGACCAGATCATGGTCGGCGTCCAGGGCATCGTCGCGTGGCTCGCCAGCGTGGGGGTGACCACGGACCAGTGGAACGACATCTTCGCCAACCTCGGTGAGACCGTCCGCAACAACAGCCAGCAGATCCTCTCCGGGGCCCTGGGCTTCGGTTCCACGGCGGGCAACATCGCGGCCGGCACCGTGCTGGCCGTCTTCGCCCTGGTCTTCTTCCTCTACGACGGCCAGCGGATCTGGCGGTTCTGCCTGAACTTCGTGCCCCACCGTCACCGTGAGGCCATCGACGGGGCCGGCAAGGCCGGCTGGAACTCCCTGGGCAGTTACGTGCGGGTGCAGATCTTCGTGGCCTTCGTGGACGCCGTCGGCATCGGTACCGGCGCCTGGATCCTGGGCGTGCCGCTGGCCCTGCCCCTGGGCGTGCTGGTGTTCTTCGGGTCCTTCATCCCGCTGGTCGGTGCCTTCCTGACCGGCGCCGTGGCGGTGCTGCTGGCCCTGGTGGCCAACGGCCCGGTCAACGCGCTGATCATGCTGGGCGTCGTGCTGCTCGTGCAGCAGATCGAGGGCAACGTCCTGCAGCCCCTCGTCATGGGCCGGGCGGTCAGCCTGCACCCCCTGGCCGTGTTCCTGGCGGTCTCCGGTGGCACGGCCGTCCTGGGCCTCGTGGGCGCCGTCTTCGCCGTCCCCCTGATGGCGTTCCTCAACGCGACGATCAAGTACTTCCACGCCAGGCCGTGGCTGGAGGGCGACCAGGAACCCGTGCCGGACCTCCCGCGGGAGGGGACGCTGAAGGAGCGCGCGGCCGAGCTCGAGGGTCCGTGGGGCCGCGCCTACGAGACGATCGACGGGGTGGTGCGCAAGGCGACCGGGGGAGCCGACGGCACCGAGGTCAGGAGCAGCACGAGCGTCACCGAACGGCGCCGGGCGCGCCGTGAACTCAAGCGGTCCCAGACCCGCTCCCGATTCCTGCCACGGCGCTGGCGTGACCGCGGTGGCGACGGGAAGGCGGACGGCGACGGCCCGGCCGCCGCCCGCGTGAGTCCCGGCGGCGGCAATGTGCGCGGCGGGACCGGTTCGGAGGAGGACAATACGGGGATGGACCGCTCCGGCCGCCGGCCGGACCAGGACGGAGGACACCAGTGACCACGACCCCGCAGAGCCAGCGTCCGGAGCATGCTCCGGACGACGCCCCCGTGCCGGCCGAGGCCGGTGCCGACGCCGTGGGCGAGGCCTCCGACGCCACCGGGACCCGCCCGGTCCTGCCCGTCACCCTGGCCGACATCGAACAGGCCCGCGAGATGCTGCGGGACGTCATCGTCCCCACGCCGCTGGACCATTCCCGGGCCCTGGGACGGGTCACCGGTTCCACGGTCCACCTCAAGTGCGAGAACCTCCAGCGCGCCGGATCGTTCAAGGTCCGTGGTGCCTACGTGCGGATGGCCAAGCTCAGCGACGAGGAGAAGGCCCGCGGCGTGGTGGCAGCCTCGGCAGGAAACCACGCCCAGGGAGTGGCCCTGGCCGCCTCCAAGCTCGGGATCAAGGCCCGGATCTTCATGCCCCTGGGCGTGGCCCTGCCCAAGCTCCAGGCCACCCGGGACCACGGTGCCGAGGTGGTGCTGCACGGCAACAACGTGGACGAGGCCCTCGCCGAGGCCCAGCGGTACGCCGAGGAGGTCGGCGCCGTGTTCATCCACCCCTTCGACAACGCGGACGTGGTCGCCGGCCAGGGCACCATCGGCCTGGAGATCCTCGAGCAGGCGCCCGACGTCGACACCCTGGTCATGGGGATCGGCGGCGGTGGGCTGCTGGCGGGGGTGGCGGTGGCCGTCAAGGAACTGGCCCGGCGCCAGGGCCGGCACATCAACATCATCGGCGTCCAGGCGGAGAACGCGGCAGCCTACCCGCCCTCACTGGCCGCGGACGCCCTCGTACCGCTGGAGACCGTGTCCACCATCGCCGACGGCATCGCCGTGGGCAAGCCGGGCCAGATCCCGTTCCAGATCATCCGGGAGCTCGTGGACGGGGTGGTGACCGTCTCGGAGGACGCCATCGCCAACGCGCTGGTGTTCCTGCTGGAGCGCTCCAAGATGGTCGTGGAACCGGCCGGCGGGGTCGGGGTGGCCGCCTTGCTGGAGGGCAAGCTGGCCGAGCTGGGCATCCAGTCGAAGCACACCGTGGTGCTGCTCTCGGGCGGCAACATCGACCCGATGCTCATGCTCAAGGTCATCCAGTCCGGTCTGGCCGCAGCCGGACGCTACCTGACGGTGAAGATGTCCCTGCAGGACCGGCCCGGCGAGCTGTCCACCATCTCGCGGATCATCGCGGAGACGGACGCCAACGTCACCCGCGTGGACCACACGCGCATCGGCGGGTCACTGGGCATGGGCGACGTCACCATCACCATCGACATGGAGACCCGCGGCCTGGACCACTCCGAGCAGGTGCTGGGCCGGTTGCGCGCCTCCGGGTACCAGCCGCAGGTCGACCAGCACCAGCCGCGCGCCGGGCGATAGGGTGGGCGGCGCACACCAGCGCCACCATTCGTCCATTCGGAAGGACCACGATGAGTTACGAGAACCCCACCCCGGCCTCCACCACCGCCGCCCGGACACTGTTCCGCGTCGGCCTCGGCGGAGTGCTGATCGCCCACGGGACGCAGAAGCTGTTCGGCTGGTTCGGCGGCGGCGGCCTCGAGGGGACCAGCCAGGGCCTGCACGCCATGGGTTTCCGCCCGGCCAGGACCAGCGCCGTGCTCGCCGGGGTCGGTGAGGCCGGCGCCGGCCTGGCCCTGGCCCTCGGCCTGGCGACGCCGGCCGCCGGTGCGGCAGCGGCCACGACCATGGGCGTTGCGGCCAGCGTGCACGCCCCCCAGGGCTTCTTCGCCACCGAGGGCGGCCTGGAGTACCCCGCGGTGCTCGGCCTGGCCGCCACGTCCTTCGCGGTCGGCGGGGCCGGGCGCGTGTCCCTGGACGCCCTGACCGGCCATGTCCTGGACCGGCCCTGGATGCGGGCGGTCGCCGTGGCGGCCATCCCCGTGGCCATCGGCGTCCAGGTCTACCGCCGTCACCAGGCGCTCGCGGCGGAGGGGACGCCGGAACCCGCCGTCACGCCCGTGGAGGAGGGCTCCACGGATCCGGCCTGACCCGCCAGGCCGCGCCTCGGCGTGAGGTTCAGACCACCCCGGCCGCCCCGGCCGCGGTCATCGCGACCGTGGTGGAGGCCGTGATGGTGCCCACCATCCGCTGGAGGGCCTCCACGGCGGGAACCTCCTGGGAGACCGCCACGATGCGCCGCGCCAGTCCGCGGCGGTCCAGGTCGCCGCGGGCCGGGCCGAGCAGGCCGTAGGCGAGGTTGAGGGCCTTGAGGATCCCGAGCTCGGTCCGGTCGGCCAGGGTGGCCTCGCGATCCCCGGCCAGAACCTCACCGAGCCGCTGGCGCAGGGCGATCTCCGGCGCCGGATTGGCGGTGACGTAGTGCGGGGACCGGAATCGGCGGGGGACCTCCTGCACGATGCCCTGCCGGGCCAGTGAGTGTCCCACGGACCGCTCCGGATCCAGCGTGGGGCTGGCCACCAACGTGGAGATCCTCTTCCCGGACAACCGGTCCAGGGCGGGTAGCGAGGCGTCCAGCACGGGATTGCCGGTGGTGCCGGCCCGCACCACCGCGACCCGGGGATCCCGGCCGTCGCCGACGTCGATGGTCCCGGCCTCGGCCAGGTCCGTCAGCAGGGCGGCCACGAGCCCGTGGCGGCGGTAGCCCGAGACCCTCTCGGCGGCCCCGTGGTCCTTGGTCAGCAGCAGGAAGGTCTCTTCGACGATGAGCATGACCCCAACCTAGCAACAACGACGGCGGCGCACCGGGGAGCAGGGCACTACCGTTGATTCGCGGAACGCCAGGGA